>DASUYI010000557.1:0-2316 GCA_036377475.1 Steroidobacteraceae bacterium
CATCAGCGGCTACCGGCGCGTGAACCAGCTGTTCGCACGCAAGCTGCTGCCGCTGCTGCGCCCCGACGACGTGATCTGGGTGCACGACTACCACCTGATCCCGCTCGCACAGGACCTCCGTGCGCTCGGCGCCCAGCAGCCGATCGGGTTCTTCCTGCACATCCCGTTTCCACACATCGAGGCGCTGCGCGCGCTGCCGGTCTACGGCGAACTCATGCGGGCGCTGATCGACTTCGATTTCGTCGCGTTCCAGACCGAGCGCGACCTCGAGTGCTTCCGCTCGGCGGTGATCGATCTCTGGGGACCGGACGCAATCGCGGCCGACGGCGGTGTCGCCGCGTGCGGCCGTCGCACCTGCCTCGATCACATCCCGATCGGCGTCGACGTCGACGCGATCCAGGCGGCCGCGCTCGCGGCCCACTCGTCGGAGGCGGTGCAGCGCATGGTCGCGGGGCTCGTCGGTCGCCGCTGCGTGATTGGCGTCGACCGGCTCGACTACAGCAAGGGCCTGGTCGAGCGGTTCGATGCCTACGCCCGATTCCTCGAGGAGTATCCGGAAAACCAGAGCCGCGTGACCTTCCTGCAGATCGCGCCGCTCTCGCGCACCGACGTGCGCGCCTATGCGCAGATCCGCCGCTCGCTCGAGCAGGCCGCGGGGCGCGCGAACGGCAAGTACGCCGACACCGACTGGACGCCGATCCGCTACCTCAATCGCAACTACCCGCACCAGTGCGTGCTCGGGTTCATGCGCGCCTCGCAGGTCGGGCTCGTGACGCCGCTGCGCGACGGCATGAACCTCGTGGCCAAGGAGTTCGTCGCGGCCCAGGACCCCGACGATCCCGGCGTGCTGATCCTGTCCACGATGGCGGGCGCGGCCCGCGAGTTGACCGCGGCGCTGCTCGTGAACCCGAAGGACACGCGCGGCCTCGCACGGGCGATCCAGCAGGCGCTGCAGATGCGACTGCCCGAGCGACGCGAACGCCACCAGCAGATGCTCGAGGTCCTGCGGCGTAACGACATCACCGCCTGGCACACCCGGTTCGTGGAACGACTCCAGGCAACGCGCACGCCGGCGCCGCCCGCGCTCGTGACGACCCGCGTGACCGCGAGAGCTAGTTAGTTTCCCCGCATCGGCGCCGGAAGCCTCGCGGTATAGTCGGCGGACAAGACGCGCACAGCGCGTGGCCGACCGGGGAAGCGACCATGACTGAGACGAGTGGCGGCGAGGTCCTCGCGCGCATGCTGCAGGCCGAGGGCGTCGAGAAGGTCTTCGGCATCATCGACGGCACCTATTTCGGGTTCTATTCGAGCCTGCACAGGCTCGGCATCGAGATCGTGACGCCCCGGCACGAAACCTGCGCCGCGCACATGGCCGGCGCCTACGCGCGGCTCACGGGCAAACTGGGCGTGTGCATGGCGAGCAACGGGCCCGGGGTCGCGAACCTGCTGCCGGGTCTCGTCGTCGAAAACGCCGAGGGCAATCGCGTGCTCGCGATCACGAGTTGCCGGCGCCCCCAAATCGTCTACCCCGACCGTGGCGGCGCGTACCAGGCGTTCGACCAGGTGGGCGCGATCAAGCATTTCGCCAAGTGGAGCAACGCGGTCGTGTCCTTCGATCGCGTGGCCGAGCTCGGCCGCACGGCGTTGCGCAACTGTCACGAAGGCCGTCCCGGCGTCGTGCACCTCGACGTGCCCGAGACGATCATGAACGGCAAGGTCAAGGCCGAGGTGCCGACCTGGCAACCCCGCCAGTTCCGTCGCACGCACGCGCTGGTGCCCGCCCCGGACCAGGTCGTCGAGGCCGCGGAGCTGCTCGCCACCGCCGATTTGGCCCTCATCCACGCGGGCAGCGGCGTGATTCACGCGGCTGCGTACGACGAATTGCGTCGGGTGGCCGAACTGCTCTGCGCACCGGTCACGACCAGCTGGGCGGCGCGCGGCGTGCTGCCCGAGACGCACGAGCTCGCGCTGCCAATGCCCCTGATCAAACTCAACAACCAGGTCCGCAACGACGCCGACGTCGTGCTCGTCGTGGGCTCGCGGCTCGGTGAGACCGACTGGTGGGGCAAGGCGCCGTACTGGCGGCGTCCGTCCGAGCAGACGATGATCCAGGTCGACCTCGACGGTCACGTCCTCGGCGCGAACAAGCCGGCGACGGTGGCCGCGCTCGCCGACGCGCTCGAGAGTCGCACCGGCCGCATGAACCTCGATGCACGACGGCGGCAGCTCGCGAAGTACCGCGACGTCATCCGCGCGGAGCGTGCGAAGCTCGACGAGAAGCTGCAGGATTTCGCCGTGCCGATGAATCCCGCGCAC
>DASUYI010000558.1:0-3016 GCA_036377475.1 Steroidobacteraceae bacterium
GCCAGTTGCGGCCCGGCGACGCGCGCGGCGTGCCGGATCGCGCGCACCAGCTTTTCGCGCCGCACCGGTTTCAGCAGGTAGCCGACCGCCTGCGTCTCGAACGCGTCGAGCGCGTACTGGTCGTACGCCGTCGTGAAGATCACGGCCGGCGGCTCCTCGAGCGAGCCCAGGTGCCGCGCCGCCTCGATGCCGTCCATGCCCGGCATGCGCACGTCGAGCAGCACGACGTCGGGGTCGAGCGCGGCGCAGCGTTCGAGCGCCTCGTTGCCGCTGGCGGCCTCGCCGACGACCGCGACGTCGTCGAGCTCCTCCAGCATGCGGCGCAGCCGCTCGCGCGCCGGAGCCTCGTCGTCGACGATCAGCGCCCGCAGCTTGTCGGGTGGGGAGGAAATGGCGGCGGTGTCGTCCATGCGAGGACCGGGATTCTCCGATGGACGGACCGTGCTGTCACGACGGGCGTCCCGCGGCCTCGATCGGTACGTCCGACGGGTCGTCGGCGCGGCCGTCGCCGACGTGCGGGAATCGCAGCCTGACACAGAATCGACCGTCGCCGTCCTGCACTTCGATGCCGGACCGGCCCGGAAAGGCGAGTTCGAGCCGCTCCCGCACGTTGTCGAGCGCCATGCGGTTGCCTTTGCGCGTCGCACCCGTGCCGTCCGGTGGCAACGGGTTCGTGACCTCGAACACGATCGAATCGCCCTCGAGCCAGCCGCGCACGGTCACGGCGCCGCCGCCGGGCAGGGGTTCGATGCCGTGGCCGATCGCGTTCTCGAGCAACGGCTGGAGCAGCAGGCTCGGCACGATCGCTCGCGGGGGGACCCTGCGCACGTCCCAGTCGACGCGGAGGCGCTCCGCCATGCGCAACTGCTCGATCCGCTGGTAGATCCGGGCGACCTCCAGTTCCTCGCGCAACGGAATCTGCGCGCGGGCATCGCTGAGGCTCACGCGAAACAGGTCCGCGAGGTCCTCGATCGCCTCCTCCGCGCGCGCGGGGTCGCTGCGCGTCAGCGCCGCGATCGTGTTCATGCTGTTGAACAGGAAATGCGGCCGGATCCGCGCCTGCAAGGCGTGGATGCGTGCCCGCGCCTCGAGCTCGACCGAGCGGCGCCATTGCTGCGAGACGTAGAAGTAGCGCAGTGCCAGCGCGCCCACGATGGCCGCGATCAGCACGTTCGGCAGCACGAAGACCGGCATCCGGTCCGGAAACACCGACGACACCGTGCCGAACCGCGTGACCCACCACTGCCCGAGCAGGCAGACGACCACCGAGAGCAGCGCGACGACGCCGACCATCGTGCCGAGGGCCCAGGCGACCGCCGGCCGCAACGGCTTGCCGGCGAGCCACGGCCGCAGGCGACAGAGCGCACCCGCGCAGAGCAGGCCGGCCCAGAGCAGGAAAGCCGTCGTGCGCGCGAGCTCGATCCAGAAGTTGCCGCCCGCCGGGAGCCGTGCGAGCGCCAGCACGAACCCGAGCAGCGCCGCGATCAGCACGATCGCGAGCACCGTGGGCGCCTGGCAGAAATCGGGCAGGAAGAAACGGTCGCCGTCGGCGCCGGTAGCGGGCGCGGACGCCGGCATGCTCATCCGGTCTTGCGCGTGGGCGCTTTCGGTTCGCCTGCGGGCGTGAAGAGCGCGTCCTTGAGACGGAACAGCACCGAGATGTCTTCGTCGCCGTGGCCCTGCGCGATGAGCTGCTCGTACTGCGCAAGCGTCGCTTCGACCATGGGCAAGGCGGCGCCGAACCGCGCGGCCATGTCGCGGCAGATGTGCAGGTCCTTCTGGTGCAGTCGCACGCGAAAGCCGGGCGGGAATGCGTCGCGGACCACGTTCGGCGCGCGGTTGACGAAATACCAGCTCGAGCCCGCCCCCTGTGCGAGCGTCTCGATCAGCTGCGGCAACGGCAGGCCCTGCGCCTTGGCGAAGGCCATCGCCTCGGCCACCGCCTGGATCGCGCCGGCGCAGAGGATCTGGTTGGTGGCCTTGGCCGCCTGTCCGGAACCCGCCGGCCCGAGGTGAGTCACGGTCCGCCCCATGGCCCCCAGCACGGCTCTGCCGCGTTCGAACGCACCGGCCGGTCCGCCCACCATGATTGCGAGCGTCCCGTCGCGGGCGCCCTCGACACCGCCGCTCACCGGCGCGTCGAGGAACCCCATCCCGCGGCTCGCGAGCCGGCGCGCGGCCTCGCGGGCCGTGTCGGCGCTCACGGTCGAGCAATCGATCACGAGCGCACCCTCGTGCAGCCCGGGGAGCAGGCCGTCGACGACTTCGAGCACGTCAGCGTCGGCCGAAACGCAGGTGACGACGGTGTCGCAGGCACGCGCGAGCGCTCCGAGGCTGGAACTCGCGACCACACGCAGTTCGGCCGCGAGCTCGCCTGCACGGCTCGGCGTCCGGTTCCAGACCGCCTGCAGCAAGCCTGCCTTGTGCAGGTTGCGCGCCATGCCGCGGCCCATGGCGCCGAGGCCGGCAAAGCCCACGCTGGGTCTGGTCACGGCGTCGTCACCCTCAGGTCTTCGTCAGGACGCCCACGGGGGAATGCCTCACTGGCCGGCGCAGAACTCGTCCATGACCTTTTTCGCATTCTCGCGCGCCGCGTCGATCTCGGCGGAGTCGAGGTAGCGCCGGTCGTCCGGCGAGGAGCCCGGCTCATAGATGCGCCGCGCGTTCATGAGGTTCTGGTAGCGCGTGCGGGCGTCCTGGCAGCGCTTGGCCTTGTCCGCCTCGGTAAGTCCGGACGCCTGCTTCGCGTCGGCGGCCTTCTTTGCCGCGTCGGCCGACGCCTTCTGGTCGCCCTGCAGCTTCGCCATCTCGGCCTGGTAGCGCGACTGCACTTCGACCACGTCGGTCTCCTTGGTGGCGATGTTGACCTTTTGCGCCGGCAGGCTTTCCGGGCGATCCGTATAGACGGGCCGTCCCTGTGCATCGCGGGTCATGAAGACCTCCGCGGCGGTAGCCGGGACGCAGAGCAGGACGGTGGCAAGGGCGGCTAGGACGACGCGCATGGGGGGCTCCCTTG
>DASUYI010000559.1:0-4220 GCA_036377475.1 Steroidobacteraceae bacterium
GAGCGCAGGCACGCCTGGTACGCGTCGCGCAGCGAGCCACTAAAACTCACCCCCGCGGGGTGCTCGCGCTCGACCGCGACGTCCATTTCGCGCAACTCCGTCGCGAGCAGATCGCTGACGTTGCGAGGACAAGCCGCGAAAAACGTCGAGCCTCGTTCCGTGACGGCGCGGTCCGCGGGTGCTCCGTCCGGCTCGCTCACGACCGCTCCGTCGGCCGATCGAAGGTCAGCACGTCGCGCGGCCGGACGTCCCGCAGCACACGGCCGATGATCCGATAGCCGTCTGCGTCGAACCCGGCGCAACCGGACTGCCGCAGCACGTCGACGACCTCGCTTTCGTCGCGCGCCGTGCCGAGGTGGCGCCAGTGGTCGATCACGTGCACGCAGGTGCCGCGCGCACCCGGCGCCGGTTCACGGATGCCGATCGGCCCGCGAAACGGCCAGGGCCGGAGCCGCAGCGACGCAAGCGTCATCTGCAATCGTGCGTCGTGCAACGCCCGCGGTTCGAGCCCGATGCACGCGCCGCGGCACCTGCCCAGCTGGTAACCGAAGCAACTGCCGTCGCTCTGCTCGAGACCCATGACCTTGAAGCAGAGCCCCGCCTCGCGCGCCTTGCCCTCGACCGCGCGCCAGGCATCCCGGGCCGCGTGAAAGGGGCCGTACAGCACGCCGTCACCGTCGAGCGCATCCGCGTCGAGCGGCGTGACCTCGGGCACGAGCCCGTCGCCGGCGCGCACGAGCCGGATGACGCAGTCGTGCTCGCTGCTGCGCAGGCGGCGATTGCCGGACGGCGTGAGTTCCCTGACGAGACGCGTCTCGAGCAGCAGCGCGCCGAGCTCGCCCCCCGTCTCGATCCATTCGACCTTGCGCACCTGTCGCGTCAGGTCGGACACCTTGCCGGCGCGACGCTCGCCCGCGAAATGGCCGAACACGCGACTGCGGATGTTGCGGCTCTTTCCCACGTAGAGCAGCGCGTCGTGCTCGTCGCGAAACAGATAGACGCCGGGGCCGTCGGGCAAGTCGTCGGCGAGCTCCGGCGGCAGGTGCGCAGGCAATCGCGGCTCGCGCAGCGCCTCCGTCACGGCCTCGTGCAGCGTCGGGGCGCCCCGGTGTCGCTCCATCGCGGCGAGCAGCGCCGGCAGCACCTGCGCGTCGCCGAGTGCGCGGTGCCGCGCGGTGCACTCGAGCCCGAAGCGTTCCATGAGCGTGTCGAGGTTGTGCCGCGCGTGCTCGGCGAACAGCGCCCGCGACAGGCGCACGGTGCACAGCACCGGGGCCGAGAAGCGCACGCCGAGCCGACGAAACTCGGTCCTCAGGAAGCCGTAGTCGAAGCGCGCGTTGTGCGCGACGAACAGCCGGCCGTCGAGCCGGCGGCGGACGTCCTCCGCCACGTCCTCGAACCGGGGCGCCGTGGCCACCATCGAGTCGTCGATGCCGGTGAACGTCGCGATCGCCGACGGGACGCGCCGCCCCGGATGCACGAGCGTGCTCCATTCCTCGACGATTTCGCCGCCCTCGAGCAGCACGATGCCGACTTCGAGGATCCGGTGGTGCGCGGCAAGCCCGCCCGTCGTCTCGAGATCGACGCACGCGACCGGGCCTCGCAGCGACTCCGCTCGCAGCGCCGGCCGTTCTGCGGATTCGGTCATCGACTCAGCCGTCGGTGCGCCCGTCGAGCGTGAAGAGCGGGCCGTACAGGTCCGGTCGGCGGTCGCGGAAGACGCCCCACGCCGTGCGCTGGATCCGCAGCAGGTCGAAGTCGAACGTCGCCGTGAGCACGGTTTCGGACGCGCGATCAGCCTCGACGACCTTGCCGCCGGTGCCGTCCGCGATGAACGACGAGCCATAGAACGTCATTTCGTAGTTCTCGCCGCGCTCGACACCCACGCGATTCGACGCGACGAGCGGTGTCACGTTGGCCGCGGCGTGGCCCTGCATGCAGCGCTGCCAGTGGTCGCGTGAATCGATCGACGGGTCGTGCGGTTCGGAACCGATCGCGGTCGGATACAGCAGCAGGTCGGCGCCCATCAGCGCCATGCACCGCGCTGCCTCCGGAAACCACTGGTCCCAGCAGATGCCGACGCCGAGCGTGCCGTAGCGTGTGTTCCAGACCTTGAAACCGGTGTCGCCGGGTGAGAAGTAGAACTTCTCGTGGTATCCGGGACCCTCGGGGATGTGCGACTTGCGGTACACGCCGAGCACCGAGCCGTCGGCGTCGATCATCGCGAGCGAGTTGTAATACGCGTTGCCGGCGCGCTCGAACACGCTCACGGGCAGCGCCACCTCGAGTTCGTGCGCGAGCGCCTGGAAGCGGCGCACGACGGTGTTGTCGGGCATCGGGTGCGCGAGTTCGAAGTGGCTCGCGAGGTGGTCCTTGCAGAAGTACGGGGTCTCGAACAACTCCTGCAACAGGATCACCTGCGCGCCCTGAGCGGCCGCCTCCCGCACCTGCGCCTCGGCCTTGTCGAGGTTTTCCGCGGGATTGGGCGAGCAGGCGAACTGGGTGGCGGCGACGGTCACTTGCATCGCGGTCTCCGGCAGGCGTGGCGCAGGACGGGGCAGTTTAGCGAACGACCGCTGAAAATGGGCACACTCCGAATTTTCGTCGCTCGCCTCAGCGAGCCCGAAAAAATTCGGAGTGTCCCCATTTACCGCAGCGGAGCGGTCAGGATTCGCCGAGCAGGCGCTGCACGTGCCGCGCGATCATGCTCTCCTCGTCCGTCGGCACGACGAAGGCCAGCACACGGCTTTGCGGCGTGGAGATGCGCGGGCCGTGGCGTGCGTTGGCTGCCTCGTCGAGTTCGACGCCGAGCCACTCGGCGTTGCGACAGATGCTCGCGCGGATCTCACGCTGGTTTTCGCCGATGCCGGCCGTGAACACGATAGCATCGAGGCCGCCCAGCGCGGCGACGAGCGAGCCAAGCTCGCGGCCCGCGCGGTAGACGAACACGTCGAGGGCCGTCGCGGCGGCCGGTGCGTCGCTCGCCAGCAGTTCGCGCACGTCGCTCGACACCCCGGACATGCCGAACAGACCCGACTCGTGATAGATCAGGCGCTCGATCTCGCGCGGCCCGAGCGCGAGCTCGTCCATCAGGAACAGCACGACGCCGGGGTCGAGCGAGCCGCAACGCGTGCCCATCGGCAGGCCGTCCACCGCCGTGAACCCCATCGTCGTCGCGACGCTGCGTCCACCGACCATGGCGCACATGCTCGCGCCGTTGCCGAGATGGAACACGACGGTGCGACCCGACGCGGCGCGCCCGTCGAGCGCGGGCAAGCGCGATGCGATGTACTCGTAGGACAGCCCGTGAAACCCATAGCGACGAATCCCGACCGCCGCGAATCGCGGCGGCAGCGCGAACAGTTGCGCGACCTCGGGAATGGTCCGGTGGAAGGCCGTGTCGAAGCAGGCGAGCTCGGGGGTGCCCGGCATGCGCTCGAGCACGGCGCGGATCGCCGCGAGGTTGTGGGGCTGGTGCAACGGCGCCAGCGGCACGTAACGGTCGAGCCGGTCCAGTACTTCCTCGGTGAGCACGGTCGGCGCCATGAACTCGAGTCCGCCGTGCACGACACGGTGGCCGACGCCCACGATGCGCGCAGCGCCCAGGTGCGCTTCGATCGCGTCCAGCAACTGCTCGAGCGCGCCTGCGTGCGAAATCGAGCCTTGCGCGAGCGGACGGTCCTCGATCAGCGTCTCGTCGCGTCGCATGACGAACTTCGCAGCGGTGCCGATGCCGGAGACCTGGCCGCGCAGGTCGCGCACCAGCTCGCGTCCGTCGAGCCGGAAGACGCAGAACTTGATGCTCGACGACCCGGCGTTGAGCACGAGGATCGCGCGTCCTGGTGCCCCGGCGCTCATGTCCTGCGCCTGCCCTCGAGGCGACGAGCGTGCACGAGCAGCTTGGCGACGGCAGCCGAGCCGATGCGCATGCGAACGTTGTCGGCGCGGCTGGTCAGGATCACGGGCACACGCGCGCCGAGCACGATGCCCGCACTGTCCGCGCCGGCGAAGTACTGCAGCTGCTTGGCGAGCATGTTGCCGGCCTCGATGTTCGGCACGAGCAGGATGTCGGCGCTGCCCGCCACCGGCGACCGGATGCTCTTGGTGCGGGCCGCGACCTCGCTGATTGCATTGTCGAACGCGAGCGGGCCGTCGAGGATCCCGCCGCGGATCTGGTCGCGATCGGCCATCTTGCAGAGCGCTGCGGCGTCGAGCGTCGA
>DASUYI010000560.1:0-3893 GCA_036377475.1 Steroidobacteraceae bacterium
CACGCGCTACCTGGGCACGATCCTCGCACGCGGTCACTCGATCGAGTACTTCATCGAGGGCGGCCGCAGCCGCACGGGGCGACTGCTGCGGCCGAAGATCGGCATGCTGTCGATGACGGTGCGCAGCTACGTGCGCAACCCGGCCCGCCCCGTCGTGTTCGTGCCCGTTTACTTCGGTTACGAGCGCGTGGTGGAGGCGGGCACCTACGTCGGCGAGCTGTCGGGGCAACCGAAGCAGAAGGAGTCGATCCTCGGCATGATCCGTGCGCTGCCCGAGCTGCGCAGCCGCTTCGGCAAGGTGTACGTGAGTTTCGGCGAGCCGTTGCCGCTGGACGAGGTGCTGCGTCGGCACGTGCCCGGCTGGAATGCGAGCGAGCCCGTCACCGAGGACAAGCCCGAGTGGCTCGCGCCGCTGTGTCGCGACCTCGCGCACCAGATCATGACGCGGATCAACGCGGCGGCGTGCGTGACGCCGGTCAACCTGCTGGGGATGGTGTTGCTCGCGACTCCGCGCCAGAGCATGGGCGAGGCCGACCTCGCCCGGCAGCTCGAGCTCTACGCGTCGCTGCTGCGGCAGGCGCCGTACTCACCGCGCGTCTGGGTCACGCCGCTCGACGGCGTCTCGATGATCAGGCACTGCGAGTCCTTGCGCATGCTGCAGCGACGCCCGCACGAGCTCGGTGACGTCGTGGGCATGACCGAGGCCGACGCGGTGCTCGCCTCGTACTATCGCAACAACGCGCTGCACCTGCTGCTGCTGCCGTCCTTGATCGCCTGCGCGTTCCTGAACAATGCGTCGGTCTCGCGCGCGGACCTGCAGCGCCTCGCGCGTCGCGTCTATCCGTACGTCGCCGACGAGTATTTCCTGCGCTGGACCGAGGCAGAGTTGCCCGCGGTCGTCGACGAACTGCTCGAGGACCTGTCGAATCACGGCCTGCTCACGACCTCCGAGGATCGCAGCGAGTGGCGGCGTCCGCCGGCGGAGGCGAGCGAGGCAGTGCAGCTGTCGGTGCTCGCGCGCGTGACGGTGCCGATCCTCGAGCGCTATTACCTGGCGATCTCGCTGCTGCTGCGCGCGGGCTCCGGCCGGGTCACGCAGGAAGCGCTCGAGCGACAATGCAAGCTCACCGCGCAGCGCATGGCGATGCTGTACGAGCTCAACTCGCCGGAATTCTTCGACCGGGCGCTGTTCGGCAATTTCGTCCAGCGCCTCGCGGAGCGCGACGTGCTCGCGCTGGGTGAGGACGACAGGATCACCTTCGAACCGGCGGTGCTGCACGCCATCGCCGCCGATGCGCAACTGGTGCTGCACGAGCAGATCCGCAACAGCATCCTGCAGGTCGTGCACCGCTGAGCCGCCCGGAAAAAAAAGAAGGGCGCGGCCCCTGACGGGCGCGCCCAATTGGGGGAGCGGCATGTGACGTAAATTACGCTGCCCGTTGCGTCTCCAATGCGGGAGCCGCACGTGCAGTCGAGTAGGACGGCACCTACCGAGCGCGGAGTGTGCGGTCGAGCCAGACGGGCCGGATACTGGGTCGCATGGCCGTCTCCCTGCACGAACCTCGCGCCGAGCCGTCGACGCCGCCGCCGGCACCTGCCGCACCCGCGCCACCGGCCCGGTCGCCCTGGATGCGTCATGCGGTGATCCTGCTTGCCGCCGTCGCGCTGATCGGCGCGCTCAAGTTCGCGCAATCAGCCGTCGTGCCGGTCCTGTTCGCAAGTTTCCTGGCCCTGATCCTGTCGCCGGTCGTGGAACTGCTGGCGCGTCATCGTATCCCGCGCATCGCCGCCGCGACGCTCGTGATGGCGGTGCTGCTCGCCGTCGCGGCCGCGGCGCTCAGCGCCACCTGGGCGCCGGCACGGGAATGGCTCGACACCGCGCCGTCGACGTTCGAGCAACTGGAGCGCAAGCTGCGCCCGCTGATACGGTTCATCGCCAAGGTCGAGTCGGTCTCGACCCAGGCCGAGCGCATGACGACGCCCGACCCGGGGCGTCACGAGGAACCCACGCCGGTTGCGCTGGAGTCGAAGGGCTTCGTCGAGAGCACGCAGGAGTGGATCATCGCGCTCGTCAGCATGCTGTTCCTGACGTTGTTCCTGCTCGCGACGGACCTCGCTTCGCTCGGACAAAACGGTCCGCCCGGCGCACCCTGGCGCGGGGCCGGCGCGATTTTCCTGCGCGTGCGGGGCGAACTGGGCCGTTACTTCGGAGCGGTGACCGTGAGCAATCTGGTGCTGGGCGTCGGCACCACGATCACGATGTACTGGCTCGACATGCCCAACCCGCTGCTGTGGGGCCTGATCGCATTCGTGCTCAACTTCATCCCCTACGCCGGCTCGGCGGCCACGCTCCTGCTGCTCACGGTCGTGGCGCTGGTGTCGTTCGAGGGCGTGGGCAAGGCCGTCTGGGTGGCGGGGACGTATCTGCTGCTGACGACGCTCGAAGGGCAGGTGCTGCAACCGGTGCTGGTCGGGCGGCGCCTCGACATCAGCCCGCCCGTCGTGCTGCTCGGCCTGTGGTTCGGCGGCTGGCTGTGGGGCGTACCCGGGATCGCGCTCGCCATGCCGTTGCTGGTATCGGTCAAGGCCGCCGCCCAGGAAATCGCGCGGAGCCGCAGCGCCGAGCAGGTCGAAACGGATCCGGAAACCGTGCGGATGCGTGCGTCGGAATGGTTGCGCGCCAATGCGCGGCGCTATCGGCGCGTGGCCGGAACTCGCGCGGGCAGCAGCGGCGGCTAACCGCGGAGCCCCAGGGAAGGGGCACGACCCGGGCGTCCCGGGCCGTGCGCCGGCCCGTCACTTCTGGCGAATCTCGAGGTCGTTATCGACCTCGCGGACGCCGCTCACCGAGCGCGCCACTTCGCCAGCCGTACGCTTGGCTTCGTCGTTGTCGACGAAACCGCTGAGCTGCACGACACCGCCCTGCGTATCGACGTTGATCTTGTACGCGTCGGTCCGCGAGTCCGCGATCAGTTTCGCCTTGACCTGCGTCGTGATCACGCCGTCGTCGATGGTCTGGCCGACCGACTGGTCCGCATCGCCGACCCTGAGGTCGTTGCGCACTTCCTGCACGCCCGACACCGCACGCGCCAGCTCTACTGCACGTGCCTTCGCCTCCTGCGAATCGACGACGCCCGCCAGCTGCACCACGCCTCGGTACGTCTCGACGTCGATCTGTCCCGCCTTGGTGACGGGGTCCTCGATGAGGGCCGTCTTGACCTTGGCAGTCAGGACGCTGTCGTCGACGACTTCGCCGGCCGACTCTTGAGTCCGCGTTGCCGAGCACGCGCCGAGGGCCAGCGCGACGATCACCAGGCCCACGCGGGCCGTCCAGGCTGCTTGTTTCATGTAAAGGCTCTCCTTGCCGAGTGGTCCGAAATATCCAGGATCGGGGGTGCAAGGCCCATGCCAGAACGCACGCCCACGACAGGTTAGACCCCGAGCGCATCGGGCAGTTGCAACGGCTGGTTTCGCCGGCCGTTCCGTCCACTCGTAGGCGGAAACCCACAACGGCTGAGCGAAGCTCCCGACCGCGTTGCGGAGTGACAACCGCTGCCGCGACCCATGGTCGGCAGGAGATACCTAATCAACGAAAAGCGGTGCGAATTTTCCGCCCGTCCAGGAAACGCCGGACTTCGGACCACGTGATGCATCGAATCGAGAGGACCCCGCGCTTCGGCCCGCCTTCGTCCCCCGAAGCGAGCCCCGCCGTGTCCGCTCCCCAGGCGGCCAGCCGCATGACCCCCCTGTCCCATCGAGACCGGCGTGAACGCGGGCACCAGCCGCTGCGCGTGCTGCTGGTCGAGGATTCGCCCCTGCTGGTCCAGCGCATCTGTGAGCTGGTCGAGGACCTGCCCAACATCGAACTGGTCGGCACGGCCGGTTCCGAGCCC
>DASUYI010000561.1:0-5659 GCA_036377475.1 Steroidobacteraceae bacterium
TCACGCACATGGTCGCGCAGCAGTGCGACCTCGGCGTCGGCGAGTTCGTCTGGACGGGCGGCGACACGCACCTCTACGTCAACCACCTCGAGCAGGCGCGCCTGCAGCTCGAGCGCACGCCGTATCCGCCGCCACGCCTCGTGATCCGTCGCCGGCCGGCCTCGCTGTTCGAGTACCACTACGACGACTTCGAGTTCGTCGGTTACCAGGCTCACCCCGCCATCAAGGCACCCATCGCAGTATGAGCAAGACTCCGTCCAGGGCCGCGTCGAAGACGCCGGCGCCGCATCACGCACACATGCGCCGCGCGGCCGTCACGCGCAAGCGACCGAGCGAGGAGAATCCGTACGTCGTCGTCCGCAATTCCAGGATCCACGGCCGCGGCGTCTACGCTGCGCGCCGGATCCGCAAGGGCACCCGCATCATCGAGTACCTCGGCGATCGCATCTCGCACGCGGAGGCCGACGCGCGCTATGACGCGAGGCCCGACGATGGCCACACGTTCCTGTTCGTGGTCGACGACGAGCTGTGCATCGATGCCGGCATCGGCGGCAACGCGGCGCGCTTCATCAACCACAAGTGCGACGCGAACTGCGAGACGATCATCGAGGACCGGCGGGTGTTCATCGAGGCGCTGCGCACGATCCAGCCCGGCGAGGAACTCGGCTACGACTACCAGCTCACCTGGGAGAGCACCGACGATCCCGAGGAGTTGAAGTTGTATCGCTGTCTCTGCGGCGCCGCCGACTGCCGCGGCACGATGCTCGATCGCGTGCCGCTCGACGAAAAGCGCCGACGTGAACGCGCGCGGGCGATTGCACGCAAGGCCGCCGGCCAGCCGCCCGCACGCAAGACCACCAAGAAGCGCAAGCGCGGCGCCCGTCGCGCCGCCTGAGCCCGCCGTGCGCCCGCTCGTCTCGATCGTGGTGGCGATGGACGAGCGCAACGCGATCGGTCGCGCCGGCGGGTTGCCGTGGCGCCTGCCCGAGGACCTCAAGCGCTTCAAGGCGCTCACGATGGGCAAGCCGGTCGTGATGGGGCGCAGGACCTGGGAGTCGATCGGCAAGCCGCTGCCGGGCCGTCACAACATCGTCGTCACGCGACGGGCGGCCTTTGCGGCGGCGGGTGTGACCGTCGCGGCATCGCTCGACGAGGCGCTCCTCGCTGCCGGCCAGGTGCCCGAGGTCTGCATCATCGGCGGCGCGGAGATCTATCGCCTCGCGCTGCCGTCGACCGACGTCCTGCACCTCACGCTCGTCCATGCGTCCGTCGCCGGCGCCGACACATATTTCCCGGCCGTCGAGGTGGGCGACTGGGACGAAGTCAGCCGCGACGACCGGCAGGCGGACGCGCGGCATGCCTATCCGTACAGCTTCCTGGAACTGCGCCGGCGCCGGGCGGCGTGAGCGTCGTCGACTGGGGCGTCAGAGTCGTCCTACGAATGGCCACGACAGGAGTGTCTGACCTCGCTGCTAGAATGAGCGCGGTTTTTGCCACGCCGGACGACGTGGACAATGCCCGCCAACGCCGGGGAGGTACGGATTCCGTGCACCGTGTTGACGACGACCTGATGGCCCGACTGCGCTCGTGGTTCGCGCACTGGCCGCCGGTCGTACTGACGACGACGGCGCTCGTCGTCGCGACGCTCATCCGGCTCGGGCTCGATCAGCTCGGTGCCGACCAGTTCCCGTTCCTGCCGTACTTTCCGGCGATCCTGCTCTGCGCGATGGTCGCAGGCTGGCGCTATGGCGCGATCGCCACAGTCGTGTCGGTCGTGCTCTCGGTGATGCTCACGACGCGCGCGGTGGACGTGGCGTTCGCGACCGGCGCGGCGGTCTTCGTCGTCGAGAACGCCATCATGATCCTGCTGGCGGAATTCGCGCGCCGGGCGCGGACACGGGCGGAAGCGGCCGCGGCCGACGCGCACGAGCGTGAGCGGCGCTTCACCGTCATGGCGGACAGCGTCCCGCTCATGATCTGGGTGCACGACGACGCGGGAAAGATCCTGTTCGTCAACAAGGGCTGGGAGGATTTCTTCGGCGTCACGCAGGACCAGGCGCGCCGCAATGGCTGGCAGGTGCTCGTGCACGAGCAGGACCGGGCGGCCTATGAGGCGGATTTCCTGGACTGCGTGCAACGCAAGGCGCCGTTTCACGCCAGGGCGCGCGTGCGTCGAGCGGACGGCGCGTGGCGCTGGATCGAATCGTACGGGGTTCCGCGCGTGGGATCTCGCAGTGACCTGGTCGCCTTCGCGGGCACGAGCATCGACGTGACCGAGCGTTGCCAGCTCGAAGCGGAGCGTGAGCAGCTGCTCGAAAGCGAGCGCGCGGCGCGCTCGGAAGCAGAACTCGCGACGCGCGCCAAGGACGAGTTTCTCGCGACGCTGTCGCACGAGCTCCGCACGCCGCTCTCGGTGATCGTGCTCTGGAGCCGCATCCTCGCGCGCAAGTACGGCACCGCGAACGAAGAGCTCAGGAAGGGCCTGGCGCTGATCATCGACAACGGCATGGCGCTCTCGCAGCTGATCGGCGACCTGCTCGACATGAGCCGCATCGTGTCCGGCCGCGTCACGTTCGACGTGCGCCCGCTCGACGCCGCCGAGCTCGTCTCGCAGGCGGTCGCTTCGCACCGCCCCGCCGCCGAGGCGCGGCGGATTGCGTTGTCGCTCGACGTCGGCACGCATCCGAAGATCGTGCTCGGCGATCCGACGCGCCTGCAGCAGGTGCTCTGGAACCTGCTGTCGAACGCGCTCAAGTTCACGCCCGAGCACGGGCACATCTGGGTGGGGGCGCGGCGGCGCGGCCCGAATCTCGAGATCTCGGTACGCGACGACGGCGAGGGGATCGCGCCCGAGTTCCTGCCGCAGATCTTCAGCCGGTTCAAGCAGGCCGACAGCACCACGGCACGGCGGCACGGCGGTCTCGGGCTCGGCCTCGCGATCGTCAAGCAGCTCGTCGAGTTGCAGGGCGGCTCGATCGAGGCCACCAGCGACGGCGCGGGGAAGGGGTCGCTGTTCAGGGTGACGCTGCCGCTGCACGAGTCGTCCCTGGCCTCAGTGGACGTGGAGTCGACCGGCACGTGGCGCAGGCTCGATCCGGACCGTCTGCTCAACGTGCGGCTCGAGGGCTTGCGCGTGCTCGCGGTGGAAGACCAGGCGGAGATGCTCGAGTCGCTGCGCCAGATGCTCGAGGACCAGGGCGCCAGGGTGGCCACGGTGACCTCGGGCCTCGATGCGCTGCAGGCCCTGCGCACGGGACCGCAGGAGTTCGACGCGATGGTCAGCGACATCGGCATGCCGACCATGGACGGCTACGAGCTGATCCGGCGCGTCCGCAGCGAGCTGGGGCTCGGCCCGGACCGCCTGCTCGCCGTGGCGCTGACCGCGTACACGCGCGACGAGGATCGCGCGCGGGCGCTGCAGTCAGGGTTCCAGGCGCACCTCGCCAAGCCGTACCAGATCGGCCAGCTCGTCGCGATCCTGCACGAACTGCAGGCGGCGCAGCGCCCGGAGGGCGGCAAGGATGCGCCGCGCAAGCAGGCGGGCGCCTCGGTCGTCTAGGGCCTGTTAACAGGCCCTAGGGTCGAAACTCCTGCGCCAGCGGCTCGAGGTGTTCGAGCACGACGGCGTCCATCTCGTCCGGTGAGATGCTCGCGACCGAGTCCACGTGTTCGGTGAGCGAGGCGAGGATCGCGGCCTGGATCTCGCCCCGTTCGCGCGCCACCGCGTACGGAATCCCGTGGTGGAACATCACCATCGAGTACCGCGGAATGAAGCGTTCCGGGTGGCGCCGCTCGAGTTCGAAGCTCAGTTCCTTGCGCAGCAGGAACTTCGGGTCGCGGACCGTGTCGCGCATTTCGGTGAAGTTCTCGAGTGCCATGGCCGCGATCGCGTCGGTGTTCGGCTTGCGCAGCGCGGTGAACCGTTCGAACGCCGCGGTCCAGTCGCCGGTCGCGCGCAGCAGGCGGTCGAGCTCCCGGCAATCCTCGAAGCAGGCATTCATGCCCTGGCCGTGGAACGGCACGATCGCGTGCGCGGCGTCGCCGAGCAGCACGGCGCGCCCGTTCGCGGACCACTGGTCGGTGTAGACGGTCCCCATGCGCCCGATCGGGTGCTCGAGGAACTCGCGGGCGAGCGCGGGCATGCGCGGTACGACGTCGGGGAAATGCCGTGCGAAGAACGCCTCGACGCCCGTGCGGCTGTGCAGCGCCGCGAACGAGTCGGGCCCGCCCTTGAGGGCGAGGAACAACGTCACCGTGAAACTGCCGTCGAGGTTCGGCAGCGCGATCAGCATGAAGCCGCCGCGCGGCCAGACGTGCAGCGCCTCGCGCTCGATCTGGTGCGTCGCGCCGGGACCGGCCGGCAGCGTGAGTTCCTTGTAGCCGTAGTCGAGCAGGTCCTCGACGACCTGCACCCCGAGCTGGCCGGTCATCGCACGACGCACGACCGAGCCTGCGCCGTCCGCGGCGATCAACGGCGCCAGCGGCCGCGGGTAGCTGTCGCCGGAGACTTCGTCCAGCATCACGAGCCGGTCGCTCTCGAAGTCGAGCCCGCGCGCAGCCTGCAGGAACCGCGGCGCGATCCCGTACCGGCGCTGCGCGTGGTCGAGCAGCGCGCGCGTCAGTCCCGGCCTCGATACGGAGTGGATGACCTCGTGCGGGCGCTGTCCGTACTGCGCGAACGTGAGCGTGCCGTCGATCGCGTGCAGCATGCGCCCCCGCATCGGGATCAGCAGCGGCGCGACGTCGTCGTAGGCCTCGGCCTGTCGCAGCGCGTGGATGCCGCGGTCCGCGAGCGCGAGGTTGATCGAGCGACCCGCGTCCATGTCGACCTTGCGCGAGTCGGGACGGCGCTCGTACACGGTGACCTCGACGCCCAGTCGCGCCAGGTAGATCGCCATGAGCGCGCCCGAAAGGCCTGCGCCCAGCACGGTGACGGAATTCGGCGTCAAGCGACCCTCGTCCGGTCGTCGGTCGATTTCACCCGGCAGGCCGGGCGAGGCGGAAGATCAGGGGGGCAGCTCGGCGTGCAGCGCGTCCACGAAACGCCACACGTCGTCGAACCGGTTGTAGAACGGCACGGGCGCCGCGCGGATCACGTCGGGCTCGCGCCAGTCGGGCAGGATCAGGCGGCGGCGAAGGCCGTCGAACACGGCGCGTGCGCGGTCGCGCGACAGGCCGAGCAGTCGCAGCGACAACGCGGCGCCCCGCGTTTCGGCGTCGGACGGCGTGACGATCTCGACGCGTCCGTCCAGCCGTGCCCGCACCAGCCGTTCGAAGTAGCCAGTCAGTGCGAGCGATTTGCTGCGCAGGGCTGCCAGGCCGACCGCCGCGAAATGCCCGAGCGAAGCCGCGAGTGGCGCCATCGCGAGGATCGGCGGATTGCTGTTCTGCCAGCCTTCGGCGCCGGGCATCGGCCGGAAATCGGGCCCCATCTGGAAGCGCGTCGTCTTGTCGTGCCCCCACCAGCCGGCGAGCCGGGGCAAGGAGGCATCGTGCGCGTGGCGCTCGTGCACGTAGGCACCGCCGACTGCCCCGGGACCGCCGTTCAGGTACTTGTAGTTGCACCAGACAGCAAAGTCCGCGCCCGCATCGTGCAGGTCCACGGGCACGTTCCCGATCGAGTGGGCCAGGTCCCAGCCGACGGTGCTGCCCGCGCGGC
>DASUYI010000562.1:0-11124 GCA_036377475.1 Steroidobacteraceae bacterium
AATCGGGCCGCCCCACCCGTGAGGGACGGCCCGCTCCGTCCAGCCGCGCGCTCGCGCGCACGACTGGACCGGCCCGGTTACTTTTTGGCGTCCTTCTTGGCCGCTTCGGCCGGCTTGGCCGCCGCCGGGGCTGCGCCCGGAGCCGCCACCGGGGCTGCGCCCGGAGCCGCAGTCGCCGCCACCGCGCCGGCTTCGCCCGCCGGGGCTTCCGGCTCGACTTCCGCCTTCGCGTGGTGGATCGAAACGACCGGCGAGTTGCGACCGTGCGTCAGTTCGGGGATCTCGACGTCTGCCGGCACCTTGAGGTCGGCGAGGTAGACCATCTGGTTGATATCCACGGCGGACAGGTCCACTTCGACGAATTCCGGCAGGTCCTTCGGCAGGCAGGTGACTTCGATCTCGTTGCGCAGGTGCGAAACGATGCCGCCCTTCTTCACGCCAGGCGAGCCCGCCTCGCCCTTGAAGTGCAGCGGGATCTTGATCCGGATCTTCTCGTCGTCGAGCACGCGCTGCAGGTCGACGTGCACGACGGCGTTCTTTGCCGGGTGGCGCTGCACGTCCTTCAGGATTGCCGCCTGGCTCAGGTCGCCCACCTTCAAATTGATGATGGTCGAATAGAACCGCTCGTTCTCGAGCATCAGCAGCAGCTTCGTGTGATCGAGCGCCAGCGCGCGCGGTTCACGGTGACCACCGTAGAGGATGGCCGGGACCTTGTTCGCATGACGCAGGCGGCGGCTCGCACCTTTGCCTTGCGCGTCACGGAACTCGGCGACGAGTTCGAATGCAGTCTTCATACAGATTCTCCAGTTACGTCGACACGTCGTCGGACCGCGACCAGTTCCAACGACACCAGGAAAGCGGTTAGTGATTAGCGGTTAGCGGATAATAGGCAGCGGCTGCGCCGCATTCTTCGTTCCTACTATCCGCTATCCGCTATCCGCTATCCGCTATTCACTAATCCAGATACAGCGAACTGACCGACTCCTCGTCCCGGATCCGCCGCATCGTCTCCGCGAGCAGGCCCGCGACCGACAGCTGGCGGATCTTGCGGCACGCCAGCGCGTTCTCGCGCAACGGGATCGTGTCCGTCACCACCAGTTCGTCGAGCGCCGAGCCCTCGATCCTGTCCACCGCCGGGCCCGACAACACCGGGTGGGTGATGTAGGCCGCGACGCGTTTCGCACCGTGGTCCTTCAACGCCTTCGCGGCGTGGCACAGCGTGCCGGCCGTATCCACCATGTCGTCGACGAGGACGCAAGTCTTGTCCTCGACCTCGCCGATGATGTTCATCACTTCCGACACGTTCGCCCGCGGGCGGCGCTTGTCGATGATCGCGAGGTCCGCGTCGTCGAGCCGTTTCGCGATCGCCCGTGCGCGCACGACACCGCCGACGTCCGGCGAAACCACGACGAGGTCGTCGTACTTCTGCTTCCAGACTTCGCCGAGCAGCACCGGCGACGAGTACACGTTGTCCACCGGGATGTCGAAGAACCCCTGGATCTGGTCCGCGTGCAAATCGACCGTCAGCACCCGATGCACGCCGACGCCGGCGAGCATGTTGGCCACGACCTTCGCCGTGATCGCGACGCGCGTGGCGCGCGGGCGGCGATCCTGGCGGGCATAGCCGAAATACGGCATCACCGCGGTGATGCGCGACGCCGATGCACGACGGCACGCGTCGACCATCACCAGCAGCTCCATCAGGTTGTCGTTCGCCGGCGGGCAGGTCGACTGCACGATGAAGACGTCGCGTCCGCGCACGTTCTCCATCAGTTCGACCGTCACCTCGCCGTCGCTGAACCGACCGGCGTGCGCACGACCCAGCGGCACCTGCAGGTAGCGAGCGATGTCGTGCGCGAGCTGCGGGTTCGCGTTGCCCGTGAACACCGCCATCATGGGGCCGTCCATCTACTACGTACTCTCTCGTGTTCTCGATTGGCTGGGGTGGGAGGATTCGAACCTCCGAATGGCGGGATCAAAACCCGCTGCCTTACCACTTGGCGACACCCCAACGCGCAGTCAGTCGTTCAGCCCGTCCTCCCTGCGTGGCGATCCGCCCCGCCGCTGGCCTCCCTGCCGTGCGTTCGTTCGTGCCCGAGGCGCTCGAGCAACGGCGATCGGTTGCGCCCCGCAGTGACCCAGCCCTGCCATTCCCGTGGCAACCGCGCGAGCACGGCGCGGGCACGCGCCGCGTCGGGCATCGCCGCGAACACGCACGAGCCGGTGCCCGTGAGCCGTGCAGTGCCATATTGCGCGAGCCAGTCGAGCGCTGCCGCCACCTGCGGGTGGCGACGACGCACCACCGGCTCGAAGTCGTTCCGACCGCCGGCCTGCAGAAAACCGGCTATTGTCGTGATCGCAGAATCCCTTGTCAATTCAGGGGCTTTGAAGACTTCGGCCGTGCTGACCGCGGCGTCGGGACGGACCAGCACATAAACACGTTCCGGAAAGTCGACGGGCTGCAGCCGCTCGCCGACGCCTTCGGCCCACGCCGCATGCCCGAGCACGAACACTGGCACGTCGGCTCCGAGGGTCAGACCCAGCCTCGCCAGGGTCGTCGCCGATAATCCGAGGTTCCAGAAATGGTTGAGGGCGACGAGCACGGTGGCCGCATCGGAGCTGCCGCCCCCGACTCCGCCGCCGATCGGCAGCCGTTTTTCGACCCCGATGGCGACGCCCGCGACGGGACGGCCGGACCCGGCGGCCAAAAGCCGTGCGGCGCGCACGACCAGATCGTGGTCGGCCGCCACGCCCGGCACCTCGTCGAGCCGTTCGACCACGCCGGGCGGGCGTTCGTAAAACCTCAGCCCATCCGACAACTCGATGAACTGAAAGGCCGTCTGTAGTTCGTGATACCCGTCGGGGCGACGCCCGACCACGTGGAGGAACAGGTTCAACTTGCCCGGCGCGGGCCAGGGGTCAGGGCTGCCGAGCGGACGGTTCATGGCGCCGGCAGCTGCCAGTCGTCGACGACGATCCGGACGCGAGCGTCCCCCGTGGTGGCCGTCAGCCGGGCCGGCAACGACCAGTTCCCCGCCTCGCGGAATGCCTCGTAGCTGACGACCCAGTCGCCTTGCGTGAACCCCGGCACCGCACCGCTGGCACGCTGCACGGGACCGTTCACCTCGGGCGCGGGCACGCCGAGCATCCAGTAGCGCAGTTCCGCGAGCGGCAGCCGCGTCCCGAGGCGTTGCTCCAGCGCCAGGCGCGCGGCGTCGCCGTCGATGGGCTGCCCGGAGCCGTCGTCGAGCTGCAGCGAGTCGCCGTCCGTCACGACGTTGAGCCCGCCGGCGCCGAGCGGGCCCCGCACGGCGAGTTCCGTGCGCTCGGAGCGCTGCTGCCAGACGAAGCTGCCACTGCCGCCTTCGCCCTGGGCGGTGAGTGCGATCCGCCCCTTGGCGATCCATTGCGTGAGTTCGTCGGGATTCGCTGCGCGGCCGGGCCCCGGCACTGATCCCACCGGCGCGGTCGCGCAGCCAGCGAGGAGCAGCGCCATCACACCAGAGACGAAGACGGCGTTGGCCGGGCGAGGCAAGGAGTTCATCACGGGTGTCGGTCAGGGACGGGCGCGCTCGAGCCGTTCACGCAGCTTGTCGTTGTCCGGGGCTTTTTCCAGCGCCGCCGCCCACGTCCCGCGCGCCGCGTCCTGCTGCCCGAGCGCCCACTGCACCTCGCCGATGTGAAGGTCGATCTCGGGATCGGCGGCGGACTTGGCCGCCCGCTGCAGGTATTCGAGGGCCTCGGCGTTGCGGCCTTCCCGGTGCAGCAGCCAGCCCATGCTGTCGAGCGTCGCCGCGTTGTCCGGCGACTGCTTGAGCGCCGCGGTCACGAGCGCGCGCGCCTCGTCGAGGTTGCGATCGTTGTCGGCCAGGGTGTACCCGAGCGCGTTCTGCAGCTGGGCGTCGCCCGGCCGGTCGGCCAGCAGTTCGCGCAGCTCGCGGATCGCAGCGTCCTGCTTGCCGGTGCGCTCGTAGAAGAAAACCCGGTTCATGCGCAGGTCGACGACGTCCGGATAGCGCTGCAACCCTTCGTCGTAGACCTGCGCGGCGCGGCGATCGTCGCCCTCGTTCGACAGGAGCGCGGCCTTCGCCGCGTAGACGTCGGGCCCGAACTGCGGCTGCGCGCGCGCGAACTCGTCGAGCTGCGCCAGGCCGGCCTCGATGCCCGACTGCTCGGCCTTGATCCGCGCCAGGCGTTGCTGTGCGGGCAAGCTGTAGTCGCCGGCCACGACGCGCGAGTAATAGCGCTCCGCGCGGTCGAGCTCCTTGCGGCGCTCGGCGATCACGCCGAGGTAATAGAGCGCCTCGTACGACTGCGCACCGGTCGAGAGCAGGTTCTCGAATTGCGTCCCTGCGGATTCGAGGTTGCCGGCGTCGAGGTCCATCACGCCGAGCGTTCGCACGGCCCCGGGAATCACGGTCCTGCCTGATGCGTACGGCGTGAGCATCGCGCGCGCCTCCTCGTCGTGCCCGGTGGCCGCCAGCATCAGCGCGTACTCGAGGTGCGTAGAGACGTCGGACTCCGGGTCGGTGACCAGGTCGCGCGCGATCGCGAGCCCGTCGTCTTCCTTGCCGGTCGCAATGCGCGCCCGTGCAAGCAGCATCTTCGCGGGCTTCCAGAACGCCGCCTTGGCCACCGCGGTCTCCGCAGCCCGTTCGGCGGCCGCAAAGTTGTCGGCGCGCAACGCCGCGCTGCCATAGGCAAAGTGACCTTCGGCGACGTCGGGATGCCGCACCGAGAGCCGGCGGAACAGCTCCATGACGTCCGCGGCGGCGGCCTCGCCGCTCACGACCGGCGACAGCGCGAGGAACCCGGCGGCCGGACTGATGTACACCGTCTCGAGCAGGCCCGCGAAATGCTGCTCCGCGTCGTCGAGCCGGTGCAGCTTGAGCGCTGCGACGCCGGCATAGCGACGCGCGTTCTCGCTCGTGGGGTTGAGCTGCAGCCAGCGCTCGGCCGCGCGCGTCGCCTCGCGCAGCTGATGATGGTCGAACGCCATGCGAGTCGCCTGTTCGGCGATCGTCTCGTCGTCGGAGCGTTGTGCCGCCTCACGGTAAGCCTTCGCCGCCGCGGGATAGTCACGTTCGGCGAGCGCCTTTTCGGCGAGTTCGATGGCGGCCTCGGGCGGGCCCGACGCGCCTGGATTGTCGGGACGGACGCCGGTGCCTGGCGCGCACGCTGTGACAAACCACAGCGCGACGGCAGCGAGACCGAGGGCGGAAGCACGGCAAATGCGGATTGGCATGGCAGGATCACTATAGCGGAAGCCCGTCGCAGCTTGTGTTGCGGGGTCCGTTCCCCGAGAATTTCGCGAATTTCCCTCCCGGAATCCGGATGTCTCTCGTTGTCGTCGGCATCAACCACCGTACCGCTCCAGTCGAGGTGCGTGAACGCGTGGTGTTCGAGCCCGCACGGATCCCGGACGCATTGCAACAGTTGCGGATCCTGCCGGACGTGCAGGAGTCCGTGATCGTTTCGACGTGCAACCGCACCGAGCTGTACTGCGTGACCCACCGCGCGGGCGCGCACGAACTCGGCGACTGGCTGCAGCGCTACCACGGGCTCGGCATGCCGCTGCACCACAGCCTGTACCACCACGATGAGAACAAGGCGGTCGCACACGCGTTCGCCGTGGCTTCGGGCCTCGATTCGATGGTGCTCGGCGAACCGCAGATCCTCGGTCAGCTCAAGGACGCCTACCGCGTCGCCCAGGAAACCGGCACGACGGGACCGGTGCTGAACCGGTTGTTCCAGTCGGCGTTCTCGGTCGCCAAGCGCGTGCGCACGGAAACCAAGATCGGCGCCAACGCCGTCTCGGTGGCCTCCGCGGCGGTCGCCATGGCGAAGACAGTGTTCGCGAGCTTCGATAACCGCACCGCGCTAATGGTCGGCGCGGGCGAGACCGTGGCGCTCGCGGCGAAGCACCTCTACGGCGACGGCCTGCGCCGCATGATCATCGCGAACCGGAGCATCGACCGTGCGCGCGAGCTGGCGGCCGAGTTTCACGGCTTCGCAATCGGGCTCGACGAGATCCCGAACCACCTCAAGGAGGCCGACATCGTCGTCGCTTCGACGGCGGCGCCGCACTCGATCATCACCCGGCAGATGACCGAGCAGGCGTTGCGCGCCCGCAAGCGCCGGCCGATGTTCATGGTCGACATCGCCGTGCCGCGCGACATCGACGCCGACGTGGCCGAGCTCGAGGACGTTTACCTGTTCACCGTCGACGACCTGCAATCCGTCGTCAACGAGAACCTCGAGGGGCGTCGCCAGGCCGCGCGCGAAGCGCACGAGCTGATCGACGCGGAGGTCGAGCGGTTCGCGGTGTCGCTGCGCACGCGCGACGCGGCGCCGCTGATCCGACGGTTGCGCGAGGACGCCGAGCGGACCAAGCGGCACACGCTCGAGCAGGCGATGCAGCTGGTCGCCCACGGCAAGAGCCCGCAGGAAGCCCTCGCGTTCCTCGCGAACACGTTGACCAACCGGCTGCTCCACGCTCCCAGCCAGCGCCTGCGCGACGCGGCCGAAACCGGCGACGGCGAAGTCGTCGACACGATCGCGCAGATCTACAAGCTCGACCAGTCGCACGACTGATCCACGCATGAAGGACTCGATCCGACGCCGACTCGAGAAGACGGTCGAGCGCTTCGAGGAAGTCGGCGCGCTGCTGGCCGACCCGGACGTGATCGCGAAACAGGGCCAGTTCCGCGACCTGTCGATGGAGTATTCGCGTCTAGAGCCCGTCGCCCGGCGCTTTCGTGAGTTCCGCCGCCTCGAGGACGAACTGCGCACCACCGACGACATGACGAGCGGTCCGGACCCGGACATGCGCGAGCTCGCGGAGGAGGAAGCACGCGGGCTGCGCGAACGCATCGCGGCCGAAGGCGGCGAACTCACGCGCCTGCTGGTTCCCAAGGACCCGCGCGACGACGCCAACATCTTCCTCGAGATCCGCGCCGGCACCGGCGGCGACGAGGCCGCGATTTTCGCGGGCGACCTCTTCCGCATGTACTCGCGGTACGCAGAGCGCCAGGGGTGGAAGGTCGAAGTGCTGTCGGACAGCCCCGGCGAGCACGGCGGGTACAAGGAGATCATCAGCCGCGTCGTGGGCAAGGGCGCCTATTCGCAGCTCAAGTTCGAGTCGGGCGCGCATCGCGTGCAGCGTGTGCCGGCGACCGAGGCCCAGGGCCGCATCCACACCTCCGCCTGCACCGTCGCGATCCTGCCGGAGCTCGAAGAGATCGAGGACCTGCCGATCAACCCGGCCGAGCTGCGCATCGACACGTTCCGCGCGTCGGGCGCCGGCGGCCAGCACGTCAACAAGACCGACTCGGCGATCCGCATCACGCACCTGCCGACCGGCGTCGTCGTCGAGTGCCAGGACGAGCGCTCGCAGCACAAGAACCGCTCGCGCGCGATGGCGCTGCTGCGGGCGCGGTTGCTCGAATCGCAGCAGCAGAAACAGGTCGCGCAGCAGGCGCACGACCGCAAGCTCCAGGTCGGTACCGGCGACCGGTCGGAGCGGATCCGCACGTACAATTATCCGCAGGGTCGCGTGACGGATCACCGCATCAACCTGACGCTGTACCAGCTGCCGGCCGTCATGGACGGCGCGCTCGGCGACGTGATCGGGCCGCTGCAGCAGGAGTGGCAGGCGGAGCAACTCGCCTCGCTCGAGTGACTCGCGGTTAGTGTCTAGTGTCTGGTAGGAAGCGGCATCGCCGCGGCGACGCTGTCACCTCCTACTAGCCACTAACCACTGGACACTAGACACTTCTTCTGTGGCCTCAGAGATTTCCCGGCTCATCGACGAAGGCATCGCCCGCCTGCGCCGCGTCACGGACCAGCCGCGACAGGAGGCGGAGATCCTGCTGGCCGCGGCGCTCGCCAGACCGCGCTCGTGGGTGATCGCGCACCCCGAGCAGCGCATCCTCGATTGCGACGCGACCGATCGCTACGAGGCGCACGTGACGCGACGTGCGCACGGCGAGCCGGTCGCCTACATCCTCGGCGAGAAGGAATTCTGGTCGCTCCCGCTTGAAGTCACACCGCACGTGCTGATTCCGCGTCCCGAGACGGAGCTGGCCGTGGAACTTGCGCTCGCACACCTGCCGCTCGACGCGCCGGGCCGCGTGCTCGACCTCGCCACGGGCAGCGGGGCGATCGCACTCGCGCTCGCGCACGAGCGGCCGCGGCTGCAAGTGATTGGCACGGACCTCGCGGCCGAGGCCGTGGCCGTCGCGCGACGCAACGCCTTGCGCCTGCACGTGCAGAACGTCGAGTTTCGCGTGGGCGACTGGTACGAGCCCGTCCGCGACGAGCATTTCACGCTCGTCGTCAGCAACCCGCCCTACGTCGCCGAAGGCGACACGCGCGTCGAGCGCGCCGTGCACCGTTTCGAACCTCACGCCGCGTTGTTCGCCGGACCGGATGGACTCGACGCGTTGCGGGTCGTCATCGGTGAGGCGAGCCGTCACCTCGTGATCGGCGGCTGGCTCGTGGTCGAGCACGGCGACGGGCAAGGGCCCGACGCGCGAACGCTGTTCGTGCAGGCCGGCTTCGCAGACGTCGTCACGCGACGCGACCTGGCAGGCCTCGATCGCTGCACGGAGGGACGCTGGGCGGGATAGCGCCGTAGCGGGAGTGGCGTCGGTGGTGGCACTATTCGCACCCTCCCCCGGCGCTCAGTCCAGCAGGTCCCGACATGGTCCGATTCGAAACCTCCCTCGGCGCGTTCACGATCGACCTGTTCGAGAGCGACGCCCCGATCACCGTCAAGAATTTCCTCGAGTATGTCGACGCGGGCCATTTCGACGGCACCGTGTTCCACCGCGTGATCCCCAACTTCGTCGTCCAGGGCGGCGGCATGACCGAGGACATGCGGCAGAAGCCGACGCGAACGCCGATCAAGAACGAGGCCAGCAACGGTCTCAAGAACCGTCGCGGCACGCTGTCCATGGCGCGCACCAACGATCCCGACAGCGCGACCTCGCAGTTCTTCATCAACCTCGTCGACAACGCGTTCCTCGACCCGAGCCCGCGCAACGGCGCCGGCTATGCCGTGTTCGGCTGCATCACCGAGGGCATGTCGGTCGTCGACGCGATGGCCAAGGTCAAGACCGGTCGTCGCGGCCAGCACGACGACGTGCCCGCGGAACCGATCAAGGTCGTGAGCGCGAAGCGCGTCGCCAGGGAAGGTTGATCCCCCGGTCGATCGCGGCTCCACGGACATGGCGCGGCGTCGGCGCGGCCTCGCGCAACGCATCCTGCGTGGCCTCGCCCTCGCGCTCGCCGCCTGGGCAACGATCACGATCGTCGCGGTCGTCGCGCTGCGCTGGGTCGAGCCGCCGTTCACGACGTTCATCGCGACCGACCGGATCGCGCACCTGTCCGACGACGACTACTCGTTCCGCCAGGACTGGCGCGACTGGGACGCGATCTCGAAGCACGCGGCGGTCGCGGTCATCGCGGCCGAGGACCAGACGTTCCCGGCGCACTACGGCTTCGACTTGAAGCAGATCGACAAGGCGCTGCAGGACCGCGAACGCGGACGGCGCGTGCGCGGCGCGAGCACCATTTCGCAGCAGGTCGCGAAGAACCTGTTCCTCTGGCGCGGCCAGAGCTGGCTGCGCAAGGGGCTCGAGGCTGGCATCACGGTGCTGATCGAACTCTGCTGGAGCAAGCAGCGCATCCTCGAGGTCTACCTCAACGTCGCCGAGTTCGGTCGCGGCACCTACGGCGTGCAGGCCGCGAGCCAGCGCTACTTCCGCAAGGACGCGGCACGACTGACGCGCAGCGAGGCCGCGCTGCTCGCGGCCGTCCTGCCGGCGCCAACGCGGTTCAAGGTCCAGGCGCCCACGCGTTACGTGCAGCGCAGGCAGGCCTGGATCCAGCGGCAGATGGCCGCACTCGGTGGAACCTCCTATCTGGCGCGGCTCGACTGACGGTCGCAAGCTTCGGCGGGAGAACCATGGGCGACGGGCGGGGAACTTCATGAATGCACCGGTCGTGCGGCGCGTGCACGTCGCCGTCATCGGCGCCGGGCACTCGGGCCTCTGCATGGGGATCCGGCTCAAGCAGGCCGGCATCGAGGATTTCGTGATCCTCGAAAAGGCGGCGACGCTCGGCGGCACCTGGCGCGACAACACGTATCCCGGCGCTTCGTGCGACGCGCCTTCGTTCCTGTACAGCTTCTCGTTCGCGCAGAAGACGGACTGGAGCCGCCGTTTCGCGTGGCAGCCGGAGCTGCTCGGTTACGCGGCGGAGCTTGCGATCCGCCACGGCCTGCTGCCGCATTGCCGCTTCGGCGCCGAAGTCCGGCGCATCGCGTACGACGAGCAGCAGAACACGTGGACGCTCACCTGCGCGGACGGCTCACGGCTCGTCGCCGACTTCGTGGTGACGGGCGTCGGCCAGCTCAATCGACCCGCCGTCCCGGCGATCTCCGGTCGCGAGTCCTTCGCGGGGCCGCAGTTTCATTCCGCGCAGTGGGACCATGCCCTCGACCTCACCGGCCGGCGCGTGGCCGTGATCGGCAACGCCGCAAGCGCCGTGCAGTTCGTGCCGCAGATCGCCCCGCAGGTCGCGCGGCTGACGATCTTCCAGCGCTCGGCCAACTGGCTCTTGCCGCGCAAGGACCGTCTCTATGCGCCGCGCACGCAGCGATTGCTCACGCGCTTCCCGGCGCTCGCGAAGCTCTACCACGACGCGCAGTGGTTCTACTTCGGCGAAATGCAGCTGACTCCGATCATGAAGCAGGTGCGCCTGGTGCAGGCGCTTGCCCGGCGGCGCGCGCTCGCGCACCTGCGGCGCCAGGTGCGGGACCCCGCGCTGCGCGCGAAGCTCGTGCCCGACTACCCGATCGGCGCCAAGCGCGTGCTCTTCAACGACGACTATTACCCGACGCTGGCGCGTCCGAACGTCCGGCTCGTCACCGATGGCATCGAGCGCATCGAGCCGTCGGGCGTGCGCGCGCGAACCGGAGAGCTGCACGCCGCGGACGTGCTGGTCTTCGCGACCGGCTTCCAGAGCACGGATTTCCTCGCGCCGATCGAGGTGGTCGGACGCGGCAGCCGCAACCTGCGTGAGGAATGGCGCGGCGGTGCGCATGCCTACCTCGGCGTC
>DASUYI010000563.1:0-2011 GCA_036377475.1 Steroidobacteraceae bacterium
GGATGGGTTTACGGCGTCCTTGCGAATGAAGACCGAATGGCCGGGGCGTCGTGCAGCAGGACCCGGGTCGCGTTCAGGAAATCGCCGCGCCCAGCAGCGACCCGATGATCCACGTCGCGCCGCCCGCGGCGCCGCCGATCAACACCATGCGCAGGCCACCGGCGAGCGCACTGAGCCCCGTGAACAGGCTCAGCATCGCGCCCACGCCGAACAGCGCGCACGCCGCGACCACGGCGGCGACGATGACCGCGCGCGCGAGCGGCAAGCCGAACAGGAACGGTACGAGCGGCACGACCGCGCCCACGGCAAACGCGAGGAACGACGAGATCGCCGCGCCCCACGGCGAGCCGAGATCGTCGGGGTTCAGACCGAGCTCCTCGCGTGCGAGTGCATCGAGTGCGTTGGCTTCGTTCTTGACCAGCTCACGGCTCACGCGTCGTGCCTCGTCGAGCTGCATCCCGCGCGCCTGGTAGATCAGCGCCAGTTCCTCGGCTTCCTCCTCCGGGTACTCGCGCAGCTCGTCGCGTTCGAGCCCGATCTGGTACTCGAACATTTCGCGCTGCGATCGCATCGAGACGTACTCGCCCGCCGCCATCGACAGCGCGCCCGCCAGCAGTCCCGCGACACCGCTCGTCAGCACGATCTCGGCGCTCGCCGCCGCGCCCGCGACACCCATGATCAGGCTCGTGTTCGAGACCAGCCCGTCGTTGATGCCGAACACGGCCGCGCGCAGGCTGCCGCCGCCGTAACCCTTGTGGCGGGCGCCGACGTCCGAAACCGACGTCGGCATCAGGTGCCCGGCGAGCGAGCGCTGCGAGTCGTACGCGGACAGTCCTCGCACCTTCATCGCCGCCAGCACGTGACGCACGCGTCGCGGCGTGAATGCCCGTGCGAGGGCGACCGTGATGTGCGCGCGGACGCTCGGAGCGAACGTCGGCGCGGAACCGCCCGGCGATGCCGCCAGCCATTTCTCCGCCTGGAAATCCGCCGCGGCCGCGAGCGCGCGAAACAACTCCGCGATCTTCGCGTCCGGCTCGCACCGGGCGAGCTCACGGTACAGCCAGGAGGATTGCTTCTCCTCCTGCCAGCTCTCGAGGGGATCGTTGCTCATGGGCCTGCGGGCCCGAGCTTAGCAGTCAGGCGCGCACGGTGCCGCTGCCACCACCACCGTTGCTGCGCAGCAGTTTCTGCACCTGCTTCAGCACCGCGACGTTGACGTACGGCTTCTCGATGAAGTCCGTCGCGCCTTCGCGCATCGCGGCAACGGCGGTCGGCACGTCCGACTCGTCCGCGAGCAGGATCACGGGCACGTCGTCGCCGAGCGCGCGCAGGCGGCGCAGCAACTCGAGTCCGCTCATGCCGGGCAACAGCAGGTCCACGATCAGGCAGGAGAGCTGCTCGCGCGTGGCCGACAACAGATACGACTCGGCGCTTTCGAATGGCACGACGTCGACACCCACCGGCTGCAGCAAGGCCTTGATGCCCGCGCGCGCGACGGGATCGCTGTCGATGACTCCGATCGTGGGCGGAGCCTCGTGCATTGCAGAGGTGCTGGAAGGTGGCATGACGGGGGACGCGACCACAACGCCCGGCCAGCTCAGAACGAGCCGCAGGGAGGATCGGATGAGGCGAACTGCGCTGCGCGATGTGGTCGCATGAACGCAGTTTTCCGGCGCAGCACGCGCCGGCAAATGGGGACTTATACGTAAACGAGAGCGTTTCTCAGCGACGGCTTGTGCGTCGCAGCACGCCTTTATTCTTCGGCCCGCTCGACCTCGAGCACCATGCGCACGAGGTGTGCGAGCGAGTGCGCTTCCATTTTTTCCATCACGCGCGCGCGATGAATTTCCACCGTGCGCTGGGACAGGTTCAAATCGCCCGCGATGACCTTGTTGGCCTTGCCGGCCACGACCAGGTCGAGCACTTCGCGCTCGCGCGGCGTGAGCGACTCGAGTCGCTTCCGGATCATGTTGCGCTCGGCGAGCATGCGGCGACTGCCTGCATCTTTTTC
>DASUYI010000564.1:0-4174 GCA_036377475.1 Steroidobacteraceae bacterium
CAACGCGACCAGCGAAGGCCTGTCCAGGGGCGGAGACGAGAACCTGGCGAAGCTGCGGGGCTTGTCAGGCGCTGCCTTCGACCAGGCCTACGTGGCGAATGAAGTGACGTACCATCAGACGGTGATCGACGCGCTCGACCAGACGCTGATTCCGAATGCCCGGAACGCGGAACTGCGCGACCTGCTGGTCGAGGTGCGGCCGGCGTTCGTGAGCCACCTCGAGCACGCTCGCCACCTGCAATCGAAGCTCGACGGCGCGTCGCCGACGACGACGAAGCGATGACGCCGCTGGCACGGTTTCACGTCGCCGACGAGGACCTCGCGCTGACGCAGCGCATCGTCGGCGGCGAGCGCGCCGCCTTCGAACTGGTGATGCGCCGCTACAACCGCCGGCTCTTCCGGCTCGCGCGCGCGACGCTGCGCGACGACGCGGAAGCGGAGGACGCGCTGCAGGAGGCATACCTCGCGGCGTACCGGAACCTCGGTCAATTCCGTGGCGAGGCGGCGCTCGCGACGTGGCTCTCGCGCCTCGTGCTCAACGAATGCCTTGCGCGGCTGCGCCGCACCGCGCGACGCAACGTCATCGCACCGATTTTCTCACCCGCGTCCGAGGAGCGCCTGGACGAGATGGCCACATCCACGCTCGAGAATCCCGACGACGCGGCGATGCGCGACGAGGTGCGGGCCTTGCTGGAGCGCAAGATCGACGAACTGCCCGAGGCTTACCGCGCCGTGTTCGTGCTGCGCTGCGTGGAGGAGCTCAGCGTGGAGGAAACCGCCGCGTGCCTGGACCTGCCCGAGGCCACGGTGCGGACGCGGCAGTTCCGTGCGCGCGGGCTGCTGCGCGAGTCGCTGGCGCGCGACCTCGACCTCGGTGAGCGCGACGTGTTCGCGTTCGACGGTGCGCGCTGCGACCGGATCGTCGCGAGCGTGCTGGAACGGTTGGCGAGAAGCGAAGAGCCCTCACCCTGATCCTCTCTCACCGAGCCGGGAGAGGGGACTAGAGGTTCGCGGCGACCCACTCCTGCCAGCGCGGGTCGTGGCGCACGTCGGCCAGGAGCGGCGAGTTCTGCACGTCCCAGAGCCGGTCGTGCCGCTCTTCGGGTCGCGCGGCCAGGGCGCGGCCGCCGACTTCCAGCCAGTGAAACGCCGCGTCGAATTCACGACGGAACGCGTGGACCTCGGCCACGAGATACGCGCGCTCGTCGGACGCCTCGGCCTGCACGCGTGCGAGCGCCGCGTCCGCCGCCGCGCGGTTGCCGGCGGCGTGCTCGATCAACGCGAGGCAATAGTCGCGGTCGACGCTTTCAGGCATCGAGGCCACGACCCGCCGCGCGTCGGCCAGCCGACCCGCCGCGACGTCGATCCGCGCAATGCCCAGCGCCGCATCGTGGGCCACGGGGTTGTCCGCCTGTCCCGCGGCCAGGTCGCGCGCGGCCTGGTAATGCTCGCGGGCTTCGTCGAAGCGTCCGGCCGCGTAAAGATAGTGCGCGAGGTTGGCGCGTTCGATCGTGCTGACCGGCGCGTGGCGCACGGCGAGCGTCTGCAACCGAATGGCCTCGTCGAGGCGCCCCTTGAAGGCGGCGGACCCGGCTTGCACGGCGAGGACGAGTGGGTCGTCGGGCGCGAGCTGCGCCGCCGTCGACAACAGCCGGTGCCCCTTCGTCTTGTCGCCCATGCTCCAGTGGAACATGGCGAGCCGCACGATCGCCTGTGCGTCGCGTGGATCGAGGCGCAAGGCCTGCTCGGCCGCTCCGCGCATGCGTTGGCGTTCGATGACGGGGTCGTACCCGTCCTCGCCCAGGCGAATGGCGTGCACGGCGGCGAGACTCGACCACGCCTTGGCAAGTTGCGGGTCAGCCTCCAGCGCGGCTCGCACGGCCGCTTCCGCACGGTCGATGTCGTGTGGGCCGCGACGACCGAGGAAAAAGCGTGCCTCGGCCGCTCGCACCTCGGCGAGCGACAGTCCATCGGGTTCGCTGTCGATGCGTGAGGGCCACAGCAGCACCAGTGCCGCAAGTCCCCACGAGATCACGATCGCAAGGGTTGCTGCAGCCATGGGGACCGCACTCTTCCTCGGCGCGGGCGCGAGCGCGGGCAATGCGTGAGCCGGAGCACGAGTTTCGAGGCGCGGCGACTCCTGCGGGTCGATGACGCGCACCTTGCCCACGAACTGGTAGCCGCGGCCCGACACCGTCACGATGTAGCGTCGGTCGCGCGGCTTTTCGCCGAGCACGGTTCGCAGCTCATGGATCGCCTGCGTCAGGCTGCTGTCCTCGACCACGACGCCACGCCACACGTGGTCGAGTATCTGCCGCTTGTTCGCGAGCTGGCCGTGATGCTCGAGCAGGAAGCGCAGCACGTCGTGCGCGCGGGCCGTGAGGCGCACCTCCACTCCATCGCGCAGCAGCGTGCGACGCTGCGGGTCCAGCTCGTAGCCGTCGAACGCGTAGGTGACGTTCGTGCTGCTCCGGCTTTCGTCGTTCGTCATTGTCGTGCCGTCCCAGTGGACTCTCGAGCTCCCCATCACCTTGCTCGAGGTCCACCTCAAGATAACGGACCGCGCTGCCACGGGTCCACGTCTTCGCGCGGGAACCTGCGCCGCGCGATCATCGTCCGGCGGACCCCAGGGCCGGGGTAGCGTCGTGGTCCGACGCCGAAGTCGGACACGTCCGACAACGAACGGGCAAGTCGAGGCCGGAGCCCCGATGCGAGGACAGGTCCCGAACCCCGCGTGGGGCGCATTATGGAAAATACCCGAAGCCCTGGACCGCCGCGAAAGACGCCAGTCAGCCGGTGTTGCGCAGTCCCGCCGCGATGCCGTTGATCGTGAGGTGAATGCCGCGACGGCTGCGCTCGTCACGATCGCCCGCGCGGAATCGCCGCAGCAGTTCCACCTGGATGTGGTTGAGCGGATCGAGGTACGGGAAGCGGTACTTGATCGAGCGGGCGAGCTGCGGGTTGTGCGCGAGCATCTCGGTCGTGCCCATGATGCGGAGCAGCGCGGCGACGGTCGATTCGAGTTCGCCGCGGATGCGGCCGAAGATCGCGACGCGCAGCGCCTCGTCACCGACGAGCCCCGCGTAGCGTGAAGCCACGGCCAGGTCGGCCTTCGCGAGCACCATCTCCATGTTGGAGAGCACCGAGGCGAAGAACGGCCACTCGCGGTGCATCTCGCGCAGCAGCGCGAGGCCCGCGTCGCCGCGCTCGGCGAGCCAGCCGTCCACCGCCGCACCGAATCCGTACCAGCCCGGCAGCATCAGCCGGCACTGGGCCCACGAGAACACCCACGGGATCGCCCGCAGCGTCTCGATCGAGCGCGACGCCTTGCGCGAGGCCGGCCGGCTGCCGATGTTGAGCTCGGCGATCTCGGTGATGACGGTCGATTCCCAGAAGTAGTCCTCGAACCCGGGCGTCTCGTAGACCAGGTGGCGGTAGGCCGCGAAGGCCTTGGCGGACAGCGACTCGAGCGCGTCCAGGTACTCCGGCTTCGGTGCGGGCCCGGCGCCGCCGAGCAGGGTCGCCTCGAGCGTCGCGGCGGCCAGGATTTCGAGGTTGTGCCGGCCGACCTCGGCGTTGGAATACTTCACGCCGATCACCTCGCCCTGCTCGGTGATGCGGATCTGCCCCTGCACGGTCCCGCCCGGCTGCGCGAGGATCGCCTCGTACGTCGGGCCGCCACCGCGGCCGACCGAGCCCCCGCGGCCGTGGAACAGCCGCAGTCGCACGCCGTGACGCTCGAACGTCTCGACCAGCGCCACCTGCGCCTTGAACAGTTCCCAGCGTGAAGTCAGGTAGCCGCCGTCCTTGTTGCTGTCGGAATAGCCGAGCATTACCTCCTGGGCCATGCCGCGCGACGCGAGCACGCGCGCATACACCGGGATCGACAGCAGCTCCTGCATCGTGCGCGCGGCGTTGCGCAGGTCGCCGATCGTCTCGAACAGCGGCACGACGTGGCAGGCGCAGTGCGCGTCGACCGCACGGAACAGCCCCACTTCGCGCAGCAGCAGCACGACCTCGAGCACGTCGGAGGCGCCGTCGCACTTCGAGATCACGTAGTTCTCGATGCATTCGACGCCGTAACGCGCGTGCATCTCCGCGGCCGTCCGCAGGATCTCGAGTTCGTCCCGGGTCTCGCTCGAATACTCGACGTAGGGCGAACTGAGCAGTCGCG
>DASUYI010000565.1:0-3110 GCA_036377475.1 Steroidobacteraceae bacterium
GTAGCGCGTGTCGAGCCGCTTCTGGATGCGCGACGGATCGATCTCGACGGCGAGGCACGACATCCCCGCCATCGACGCCGCGAGCGGCTGCGCGCCGCCCATGCCGCCGAGCCCCGCGGTCAGGATCCACTTGCCACGCCAGTCACCGTTGTAGTGCTGGCGGCCCAGCTCGACGAAGGTCTCGTACGTGCCCTGCACGATGCCCTGCGAGCCGATGTAGATCCACGAGCCGGCCGTCATCTGGCCGTACATCATGAGCCCCTTGCGGTCGAGCTCGTGGAAGTGCTCCCAGGTCGCCCAGCGCCCCACCAGGTTCGAGTTCGCGATCAGCACGCGCGGTGCGTCGGCGTGCGTGCGGAACACGCCCACGGGCTTGCCCGACTGCACGAGCAGCGTCTCGTCGTCGCCCAGCTCGCGCAGGCAGCGCACGATGCGCTCGTACGCATCCCAGTTGCGTGCGGCACGGCCGATGCCGCCGTACACGACGAGGTCGTCCGGCCGCTCGGCGACGTCCGGGTCGAGGTTGTTCATCAGCATGCGCAGCGGCGCTTCGGTCAGCCAGCCGCGCGCGGACAGCGCGGTGCCGCGGGGTGCGCGGATCGGCCCCCGCGCCGACGTGTATCGCAGCGAGTCGTTCATGCGCGCGTTATATCACTCCGGCCGACGGCCGCGGTCCGCGCCGACGGGGTGCGTCAGTGCTGCAGCGCGCCGAGCGCGCGCGCCGCGGCGGCATCGACGTCGACCTCGTCGTCGGTGCGCGCGAGCACCGCCAGCACACCGCGGTCCGTCGGCACGAGCACGCCGTGATAGCCCTGTTCGTCGAACTCGGACCGGGTCGTGAGCCGCTCGTGGGGGAGCACCATGACGGTGACCGGGCCGCCGGCCGTCGCGACGACGAGGTGCGGCACGAACCGGTTGCGGAACCAGCAGGTCGCGGCATAGGTCACGTCGACGGACCCGGACCGCAACGCTAGGCCGTGGCGGTCGAGCGTCTTCGACACCGTTCCGACGGGCAACGGCGCGGTCGTCGACCATGCAGCCGGCTCGTGCGCCATGTGGGCGACGACGTCCGCGGCGAGCGTACGCCGCGGAAAGCCGCCCCACAGCAGGCCGACGAGCACGGCGACCGTGCCGAGGCTCGCGGCGAGCGCAAATCGCGCCGTGGACTGCGGGCGGCGTACCTCGAGCGCGACTGGTGCGCGAGGCTGCAAGGCGGTCTGCGGCACCGGCACCTGCAGTGCCGCACGCAGGCGCTGGTCGAGCTCCAGCAATTCTGTCCGGTGCGCGCTGCACTCGGGGCACGCCTGCACGTGCGCAGCGAGCGCCGGGGCCGTGCTGCCCGGTTCGGCCTCGAGCGCGAGTCGTGCTTCGTCGCACGTCACGAGCGTGTTTCCTTCGCCGGGCCGAGGATCGCGACCCGAAGCTTCTGTCGGGCGCGACTCAGTCGCGTGCAGACGGCGCCTGCGGACAGGCCCAGGTGGCTGGCGATTTCGTCGGTCGAGTAGCCCATCAGTACCTGCAGCACGAGCGGTTCACGGTAATCCTCCGGCAGCGCGCGGATCGCGGCGCGAACGTCGTCGAGCCCGTCGTCGTCGTCGACGCGTCCCAGCGCCGGGTCTTCGGCGAGCGACACCGAATCGACGTCGACGGTATCGAGGCGCTTGCGCTCGTACAGCCGCGCGTGCTCGCGCCGCGCGATGGTCAGCAGCCAGGCGCGGGCCTTGCCGTCTTCGGCCAGGGAATCGAGCGAACGCCAGGCCCGCAAAAGTGTCTCCTGCACGACGTCCTCGGCAACGGCCGGGTTCCGGGAGAGCCAGAACGCGAAGCGGTACACGTCGGGCCGCAGGGGCTCGCACAGCCGCTCGAAGCGTCGTCGTCTCGGGTCCAAGGCACCCCCGTGAACAGACCGGATGGGAAACCGATTCCTGACAGGCGCGCAGCATCATACCGGGCGGGTCGGTACGGACGCCGACGCGGGGCCCGTAAGGAATTCCGGGGCAGCCCGGTCCACTCCGGCGACCACGCGATTTCAGACCACAATTCACGCGAGGAGATCACGATGAGTTTCAGGAACGATGCGATCGCCACGGCCATCGGCAGCCTGCTGGCGCTGGGCTCGGTCACGGCCGCAGCCGGCGACATGGACAAGGCCGCCGCCAAGGACAAGGAGAAGTGCTACGGCGTCGCGAAGGCCGGCAAGAACGATTGCGCGACCGCCAGCCACGCCTGCGCCGGGCACTCGAAGATGGACAACGACCCGACCGAGTGGACGTACGTCCCGAAGGGCGAATGCGAAAAGATGGGTGGCTCGCCCACGGCCGCCGCGAAGAAGCCGTAATGATGAACGGGCGACGCCCGTAGGGACGCGCGTCGCCGCAGTCCCAGGAGCACGCGCATGAAGGCCTTCGCGGATCGTCTCCGTTCGATCGATGCGCTCGGCACGCGGGCGGCCGGCGCCCTCGAGGACGTCTTCCTGCTGGCGATGCGCGTGTACGTGTCGTGGCAGTTCCTGAAATCCGGCTGGCTCAAGCTGCAGGACTGGGACACGACACGTTTCCTGTTCCAGGAGGAATATCACGTGCCCGTGCTCTCGCCGGCGCTCGCGGCCGTGCTCGGCACGCTCGGGGAACTCCTGTTTCCGGCGCTGCTGATCGCCGGCTTGCTCGGCCGGCTGGCCGCGTTGGGGCTGTTCGGCGTCAATGCGCTGGCCGTGATCGCCTATGCGCACGTGCTGTACGCCGACGGGTTCGAAGGCGCGCTTGCGCAGCATCACCTCTGGGGCGTGATGCTGCTGACGCTGATCGTGTTCGGCCCCGGACGATGGTCGGCGGATCGGTGGCTTGCGCGCCGTGACGGAATCGTCCGACGACAGGGCGGGAATCAGGCCGACGCAGCCCGTCCGACCGTGGACGGAGGATAGCCGCCCGTTTCGTTGCGAGCGGAGCGGCCGCCATCCGTCCCTGCACGAGCCGCGCGATCACTGCCATGAACGACTTCAAGAGCGCTTACGCGGGCATGCTCGCCACGTTGTACGGGGAGATCGAGGCATTGCTGGAAGAATTCGGCGATCCGGCGACGCTGTCCCCGTCGGCGTGCGAGGCAATGTGGTC
>DASUYI010000566.1:0-2293 GCA_036377475.1 Steroidobacteraceae bacterium
GTGTTCGCGCTCGACCAGGTTGGGCAGCAGCGCCTGGCTGGCCGGCATCGCGAAGGCTCGCGCGACCCCGAACAGCGTCATCGCGGCGAACACGGGCCACGCACTCGTGAGTCCGTGCCACGAGAACGCGAGCAGCAGCAGCGCGCACGCGAGCATCAGCGTGTAGCACCCGACGAGGATCCGACGCCGGTCGCGACGGTCCGCGAAGTGCCCGGCCGGCAGGATCAGCAGCACGAACGGCACGAACTGCGACAGGCCGATCAGACCGAGGTCGAGCGGCCGGCGCGTGACCTCGTAGACCTGCCAGCCGACGGCCACGGTCTGCATCTGCACCGCGAGCGAGCCGAGAAAGCGCGCCGCGATGTAGCGGGTGTAGTCGGGGTTGCGAAGCAGCGCGCGCCGCGCGTCGGAGGCGCCGCTCATCGCGCGACGCGCCCCGCGAATGGGTATGGCCGGTGCATCGAAGGCGGCAGGATACCCTGCGGACGCCGTCGTGCGCAGGCGACCGCTGGCGGCCGATGCGCCGTCACGCGAGAATCGCGCACCGCTTTGCCCGGAGACTCGCCCATGGCTCGATTCCCACGTTCCACGTTCATCGCGTGGTTGTTCGTTGCGGCCGCGACGTTCGCGCAAATGACGGCGTCGGCCGCGACCGCGCAGGACGCCGATGCGCGCTTCGAGGCGCTCGGCAAACGCTACGTCGAGGAGTTCGGCCGGTTCTCACCGGTGTCGGCCACGCAGCTAGGCGACCACCGCACCGACGGTGAGCTCGACGACCTCAGCGCCGCGGGCCGCGCGCGCACGCTCGCGTGGGTGAAGGGGGTGCTCGCGGAACTGCAGGCGCTCGATCGCGCGCGGCTGTCGCGCGCGAACCAGGTCGACGCCGCCATGCTCGAGAACCAGCTGCGCTACTCGGTGTGGTCCGAGGAGAAGTATCGCGACTGGTCGTGGGATCCGCTGCTCTACACGCAGCTCACGGGCCAGGCGATCTACGGGCTGCTCGCGCGCGACTTCGCGCCGCTGCCCGAGCGGCTGCGCTCGGTGACGGCGCGGCTCGAGAAACTGCCCGGGCTGCTGGAGCAGACGCGCGCGAACCTCGTCCCGGAGCGCGTGCCGTCGATCCACGCGGAGACGGCCGTCAAGCAGAACTCCGGCGTGCTGAGCCTGGTGGACGAGCTGGTCGTGCCGGCCATGGCGCAACTGCCGGAGGCGGAACGCGCGCGGCTCGACAAGGCCATCGCGAATGCGCGGACGGCGGTCCAGGCGCACCAGCAGTGGCTCGAGAAGGAGCTGCAGCCGAAAGCCCGGGGCGAGTTCCGCATCGGTCGCGAGCTCTACGACGAGAAGCTCGCGTTCGCGTTGATGTCGCCGCTCACGCGCACCGAAATCCGGCAACGCGCAGAACGCGAGGCGATCGCGGCGCGCACGAAGATGTATGAAGTCGCTCGCCGGGTGCTCGACGGTCGCGCCGGTGCGCCGCCGACGCCCGCCAACCCGACACCCACTGAGCAGCAGGCGGCGATCAAGGCCGCACTCGAGGTCGCGAGCGCCGAACGCCCGCCACGCGCCGGCGTCGTCGACCTGGCCAAGCAGACGCTGCAGGAGACGACGGCGTTCGTGCGCGCCAAGGGCTTCGTCACCGTGCCCGACGAACCGCTCGAGATCATCCTGATGCCGGAGTTCCAGCGCGGCGTCGCGATCGCGTACTGCGACTCGCCGGGGCCACTCGACAAGGGCCAGCGCACGTTCTATGCGGTCTCGCCGATCCCGGAGGACTGGACGCAGGCGCAGGTCGATTCGTTCCTGCGCGAGTACAACGCACGCTCGATCGCCAACCTGACGATCCACGAGGCGATGCCCGGGCATTACCTGCAGCTCGCGCACTCGAACCGTTACCCGTCGATCGTCCGCGCGATGCTGGGCTCGGGTCCGTTCGTCGAAGGCTGGGCGGTCTACACCGAACGCGTGATGCAGGAGCAGGGGTTCCGCGCCGGCGACCCGCTGATGCAGCTCGTGCAGCTCAAGTGGTACCTGCGTTCGATCACCAACGCGATCATGGACTCGGCGATCCACGTCGACGGCATGTCGCGCGACGAGGCGATGAAGCTCATGGTCGAGACGGGCTTCCAGGAAGAGCGCGAGGCGGCCGGCAAGTGGGTGCGTGCGCAGCTCACCTCGGCGCAGCTGTCGACGTACTTCGTCGGCTACCAGGAGCATTCCGACATGCGCGCCGAAGCCGAGCGCCGGGCCGGCGCCGGTTTCGACATCCGCAAGTACCACGACACCGTGCTGT
>DASUYI010000567.1:0-3786 GCA_036377475.1 Steroidobacteraceae bacterium
CGAGACGCGTCTCGCAGATCCGCACGCTGAGCGGACGCCCCGACTCGACTTCGGACACCTGCTGCGCCGTCGACACGACGATGCGCGTGAGGGTGGGCTGCGCGGGCGGGATGTAGCTGCGCGGGCCGGGTCCACGCGTGACGAGCAGCTTCACGACTGCGGAGCCCAGGCCTTCCAGCACCCGCGCACAGTCCGATTCGATCTGGTCCGACGACGGCATCGGCATGCGGAGCCGGTGGCAGCCTTCGGCGAGCCGCGCCAGGTGCATGTCGAGCCGTCGCACCTTGCCGTTCACGGCGGCCATGGTTTCGAACAGGCCGTCGCCGTACTGCAGTCCACGGTCGTCCGCCGAGATGGTGCCGCCCTCGACGCCGTTCACGAGTCTCCGTCCGATCACGAGCGTTCTCCCAGTGCGCGCAGGATGCCGTTCGCCTTGGCGCGCGTTTCTGCCAGTTCAGCCTCGGGCACCGAGTCTGCCACGATGCCCGCGCCGGTCCTAAACCCGATCTCACCGTTCTGCAACGTCAGCGTGCGGATCAGGATGTTGAGGTCCAGCGTCCCGTCGAGGTCGAGGTAGCCGAGCGACCCGGTGTACGCGTCGCGCGGCCCGCGCTCGAGGTCGGCGAGGATCTGCATGCAGCGCACCTTCGGGCAACCCGTGATCGTGCCCCCCGGGAACACGGCCGCGATCGCCTGCCCCGGGGTCACGTCGTCGCGCAACACGCCGCGCACGTTGGAGACGATGTGGTGCACGGTCGCGTAGGTCTCGATCGTCATGTATTCGTCGACCTGCACCGTGCCGCCCCGGCAGATGCGTCCGAGGTCGCTGCGCTCGAGGTCGACGAGCATCACGTGCTCGGCCTGTTCCTTTTCATTGAGCCGCAGCTCCCGCTTGAGTTCGGCGTCGGCCGCGGCGTCGCGTCCGCGCGGCCGCGTCCCCGCAATCGGTCGCGTGCTCGCGATGCCGTCGCGGAGCTGCAACAACCGCTCGGGCGAGGAACTCAGCACGGTGAAGTCGCCGAGCGCGGCGATTGCCGCGAACGGCGCGGGGTTGGCGCGACGCAGGGCACGGTAAAGGTCGGTCGCCGTCGCGCCCGGGGCGAGCTGCGCGTGCCACGAGCGCGAAAGGTTGGCCTGGTAGACGTCGCCGCGTGCAATCGCCTCGAGCACTTCGCGGACGCCGCCGGTGAACACGGCCGACGCCTGCTCGCTCACGTTGACCGCGAGCACGCCCGGCGCGGCACGTGGCGTCGCGTGCTCGATCGCGTCGAGGTCGGCCTGCACCTGCGCGGACAGCGTGGCCTGCAGCGCGCCGGTTTCGGCTCGAACCGTCACCGCACCGGTCGACCGGTCCCGGAGCACGGCACCCTGCATGCGCCACGCGACCGCACGCGGCAGCTTCGAGCGCGGCAGGCGCAGCGTCGGCTCGATGTCCTGCGCGAGCTCGTACCCGAGGTACAGGAACCAACCCCCTGAGAACAGGGACTTTCCGGAAAATGGGGACACTCCGAATTTTCCCGGAAATCCGGAGTGTCCCCATTTTCCCGAGAACCACGCGTCGAGGGCATCGAGGAAGCGCGCGCCCGGGACGGCACGCGCCTCGCCGCCCAGGGTACCGTCGGGCTGCTGCACGAGCCGCGCGCCGGGCAACGCGAACAGCAGGTCGGTGCGACCGAGCGCCTCGGCGCCGCTCACGCTCTCGAGCAGGACGGGATAGCGATCGGGGAAGCGCTCGTGCAGCGCGAGCAGGTCGACGCCGGTCGGGACCGCCGCGGCGCACACGCGTCAGGTGAGCGCGCGGAAGACCAGGCTGCCGTTGGTGCCGCCGAAGCCGAACGAGTTCGACAGCGCGACGCGGACCGGTGCCTGGCGAGCGGTCAGCGGCACGTAGTCGAGGTCGCACTGCGGATCGGGGTTCTCGAGGTTGATCGTGGGCGGCAGCACGCCGTCGCGGATCGCGAGGATCGAGAAGATCGCCTCGACCACGCCCGCGGCGCCGAGCAGGTGGCCGGTCATCGACTTGGTCGAGCTCACCGCGACCTTGCGCGCGTGGTCGCCGAGCGCACGCTTGATCGCGACCGTCTCGGCAATGTCGCCGAGTTCGGTCGACGTCGCGTGCGCGTTGATGTAGTCGACCTCGTGCGGCTCGAGGCCGGCGTCCCTGATCGCGTTCACCATCGCGAGCCGCGCGCCCTCACCCGTCTCGGGCGGGGCCGTGATGTGGTGCGCGTCGCCGCTCATGCCGAAACCCGCGAGCTCGGCATAGATGGTCGCCCCGCGGGCCCTGGCGTGCTCGTATTCCTCGAGAATGACGGCACCGCCCCCCTCGGCCATCACGAAGCCGTCGCGGTCCCTGTCCCAGGGACGGCTCGCACGCTCGGGCTCGTCGTTGCGCAGCGACAGCGCCTTGGCCTGGCCGAAACTGCCGACGCCGAGCGGTGTGAACGCCATCTCGGCCCCGCCCGCGACCATGACGTCGGCGTCGCCGTACTGGATCAGCCGGCCGGCGATGCCGATCGTGTGCGTGGACGTCGTGCAGGCCGTGACGAGCGCGATGTTCGGGCCGCGCAGCCCGTAGTGGATCGAAACCTGACCCGCCGCGGCATTGATGATGCTGCCCGGGATGAAGAACGGCGAAATCCGGCGCGGCGTCCTGGCCTCGAGCCACTTCGCCGTGTTGTCCTCGATCGTGGAGAGACCGCCGATGCCGGCGCCGATCGCAACGCCGATCCGTGCCGAGTTCGCTTCCGTGACCTCGATGCCCGAATCCCGGATGGCCTGCACCGCCGTGGCAAAGCCGAAGGGCACGAACGGATCGAACTTGCGGACGTCCTTGGTCGACATGTACTCCTCGGCGTCGAAGTCCCTGACTTCGCCACCGATGCGCGCGGGGAACGCGCTCACGTCGAGCCTGGTGATCGGGCCGATGCCGCTGCGACCGTTCACGATGCCGTCCCAGGCCTTCGCGACGGTGCTGCCCACGGGAGAGACGATGCCTAAACCAGTGACGACGACCCTGCGCCTGGACAAGCTGAGTCCCCCCGGAAATACGCTACGCGTTGATTGACGGAGCCGTGGCCGCCTTCCGTGGCGGTCCGGCGACGAGGCGCAACTCAGGCCTGGGTGCGACGCTCGTTGATGTAGTCGATGGCCTGCTGGACGGTCGTGATCTTCTCCGCGTCCTCGTCCGGTATCTCGGTCTCGAATTCTTCTTCGAGCGCCATCACGAGTTCGACAGTGTCGAGCGAGTCAGCACCGAGATCGTCGACGAAAGAGGATTCGTTGGTGACCTCCTCCTCCTTGACGCCCAGTTGCTCGGCGACGATCGCCTTCACTCGCTGTTCAATACTGCTCATTGTCGTTGGAATCCTTTGGAAGGAAATAAACCCGAACACGGGCCGTCCTGGGTCGGCCCGACATGGGGCGCGTATTCTATGTTAAGGCTTCCCGGGGGTCCAATTACCCCGAAAAACCTTTTAGATCATGTACATACCCCCATTTACGTGCAGGGTCTCGCCCGTGACGTAGGACGCTTCCGGCGACGCCAGGAAGGCCACCGCGTGTGCGATGTCTTCCGGTGAACCGAGTCGACCGAGCGGCACCTGCGCGAGCAGCGCTGTTTTCTGCGCTTCGCCCAGCGCATTCGTCATGTCCGTGACGATGAACCCGGGCGCAACGACGTTCACCGTGATGTTGCGCGAGCCCACCTCGCGCGCGAGGCTCTTCGAGAACCCGATCATGCCCGCCTTGGCGGCGGCGTAATTGGTCTGGCCCGCGTTGCCCATC
>DASUYI010000568.1:0-5430 GCA_036377475.1 Steroidobacteraceae bacterium
ACCGCGGACTACTGGGAGCGGGCGGACCTGCGCGTGACGCACACGCAGTTCCTGCAGGAGCTGAAGCGCGGCGACCGACTGATCGCGGGCCGCATCGACTCACGCTACATCGGTCCGTCCGTGAACCCGCTCGCGGGCGAAGCGCTCGACGTCGGCCATGTACTGTTCGATGGTCGCGGGCTTGTCCTGGATCAAGCCGTGGTACCAGGCCGTCGCCGCGAGCGTCGGGAAGTACGCGACGTGCGCACTGTCGATGCCGGCGCCGTCGATGCCCGTCTCGGCGTTCAGGAACGGCGAGACGATCACGAGGCCGTTCAGGTTCATGCCCTGCTCGGCCTGCAGGTGATAGGCGAGCCCGGCCCCGCGCATGCCGCCGTAGCTCTCGCCGAGCACGTACTTCGGCGAGCCCCAGCGCCCGTGTTCGGACACGTAGCGCTTGATGAACTGCGCGACCGACCGGATGTCCTCGTCGACGCCGTGGAAGTCCTCGGGCTTGGCCTCGCCCAAGGGCTTGCTGAAGCCGGTGCCGACCGGATCGACCATGACGACGTCGGTCACGTCGAGCGGTGAGTACGCGTTGTCGACGATCTGTGCGGGCGGCGGCGACGCATAGCCGGGATCGTTCACCACCGCTCGGCGCGGGCCCATGATCCCCATGTGCAGCCAGATCGACGACGACCCCGGGCCGCCGTTGAACGCGAAGGTTACCGGCCGTCGCGAGTGGTCCTTGACGCCGTCGAGCGTGTACGCGGTGTAGCCGAAACGCGCGATCGGCTCGTCTTCCTTGTCCTTGAGGATGTACCAGCCCGCCGTGGCCGTGTACTTGAGCGTCTTGCCGGCGAGCGTGATCTGGTGCTTCGTCACCGACGCGGCCGGCACCGGTTTCGGCTTCTCGGTCTTGGCCTTCTTCTCGGCTTCGCCGTTCCTGTCGTCGTCCTCCGCCGCGCGCAACGGTCCCGCGGCTGCAATCATCATCACCAGCAACGAGGCGAGGGCGAGGGTCGGACTCAAGGCACGCATGCTCGGTCTCCGGCGGCAGGCACAAAGGCCGCGATGCTCGTCCGAAACGGCGTGCGATGCAACCCTCGATGGGCGAAGCGGCCCCCCCCCGCGGGTCAGGGTGCGCGCGGCGAGGAGGGCTGCAGCAGTCGCGCGAGATGTTCGAGGTCGACCGGCTTGGTCACGTGGTGATCGAAGCCCGCCTCGTGCGCGCGCTTGCGGTGCTCTTCCTGACCCCAGCCGGTCAGGGCGATCAGTTCGATGCGCCCGAGCGCCGGGTCCTGCCGCAACAGGCGGGCGACGTCGTAGCCGCTCAGGTCGGGCAGGCCAAGGTCCAGCACGGCGACCTCCGGCCGGAACTCATGCGCCACCTCGATGGCCGGCCGCCCGGCGTAGGCGACGCGCACGTCGTGCCCCTCCAGGCCCAGGAGCAGCGCGAGGCTGTCCGCGGCGTCGCGGTTGTCGTCGACGAGCAGGATGCGCCGCCCGGCGGGCTCGGCAGCGGTCGCGCGAATTTCTGCAGGCATCGACGGATCCTCCGACGTGGGCACACACGGCAGCGTAACCGTAAATTCACTGCCCCGTCCCGGTCCAGCGCTGTGCGCGGCGACCGTGCCTCCGTGCAGCTCGACGAGTCCCTTGACGAGTGAGAGGCCGATGCCGAGGCCGCCGTCGCTCCGGCCCCCGGTACCTTCCACCTGCTCGAACATCTGGAACACCTTTTCGAGCGATTCGGGCGGGATCCCGATGCCCGTGTCCCGGACCGTGACGTCGACGACCGCGCCGCGCGTGCGTGCGAGCAGCGTGATTTCGCCGCCAGGGTCCGAGTAGCGGGCCGCGTTGGTGAGGAGGTTCGAGATCACCTGCGCGAGGCGTACGGGATCGGCATCGAGCATCGGCACCGGGTGCGCGAGGTCGAGCACCAGGCGGTGTTGACGCACGTCGATCAGCGGCCGCGCGACCTCGCACGCCGTGTCGACGATGGCGTCGAGGCGCACCCATTGCCGGCGCAGCTCGAGCTTGCCGCGCGTGATCCGTGCCACGTCGAGCAGGTCGTCGAGCAACGCGCTCATGTGCGTCACCTGCCGCTGGATGACCTGCCGTGCCCACCCGATCTCGGCCGCGCCCACCTGCCGCGAACCGAGCAGGTCGGCGGCGCTGCGGATCGGCGCCAGCGGATTCCGCAACTCGTGCGCGAGCGTGGCGATGAAACGGTCCTTCTTGCGGTCGGCCTCCCGCAGTGCTTCTTCGGCTTCGCGCCGCGGCGTCACGTCCATCGTGAGTCCCTGCAGCCGGCTCAACGCGCCGTACTCGTCGAACTCGCCGACGGCGCGCTCGTGCAGCCACACGACCCTGCCGTCGGGCCGGCGCGACCCGTAGGTCGTCTCGTACATCGGCCGCACGGGCGAGAGTCCCTGCACGAGCTGCTGCAGGCGCGGACGGTCTTCGGGCAGCACGCGCTCGAAAAAACTCGCGCCGGACTCGGTCACGAACGGCGCGATGATCTGCTCGGGGTCCGCGCGCACGATGTGATCCTGGCGCGGGTTGAAGTCGAACGTGAAGCCGCGCCCCGCCGCGAGCGCATCGAGCATGCTGCGTTCGCTGATGAGCGCGCGGTCGCGTGCACGGCGCTGTTGCTCCATCACGACTGCGAGCGTGAGCGTCCAGAGCGAACTCACGAACAGGAACGCCTGCGCCGTGTCGACGCTGCCGCGGAAGACGCCGCCGCCGTGGCCGACCCGCCACACCACGACCAGCGTGATCGTGAGCAGCGCGACGTACGTCCAGGCCGGCTCGCTGCGCGCCGCGATCAGCAGGATCAGCGGGTGGACCAGCGCGAGCAGCACCAGCATCGCCAGCAGCTCGCCGCCCTGGATCCGATACGTGACCATGACGTAGGTCAACGCGGCGATCCCGGCGAGCGTCAGCAACGTCACCTTGCTCTCGCGCCAGGCGCGCTCGAACCACGCGCGCCGTTTCGTGCCGAGTGCGATGACGGCCGGGGCAATCGTCAGCATGCCGAGACCGCGCGTGCGGATCCACATGCCCCAGAGGTCGACGAACTCGCCGCGGGCGTCCGCGAAGACGAACAACGCCGCGCAACCGAAGGCGCCACCGACCGCCACCGTGACGGCGACGGCCGCGATGAACCGGACCGATTGCGACAACGCCTGCAGCTCGACGCGCGCGCCGATCCAGCGTTCGAGCAACCAGCCGAGCAGCCAGGCCTCGCCGAGGTTGGCGCAGACGAACATCAGATTCACGACGGCCGGCCGGCCTGCAATCGCATTGCCGACGCCGAGGCCGAGCGTGACGCCGATCAGGACCGGCCGGCGCAAATCGTGTGGCGTGACGAGCCAGATGCCTGCGACCATGCCGGCGGCCGGCCAGAACGGTGCGAACCCATCCCGCACGAATGCGAGGCCGAGCGCGGCCGTGGCCAGCGTGAGCAGGAACGCCACGAACGCAGCGGGCAGTACCCGGCCCGACGGCCGTTCCCTGGCACCCAGGCTGCCGAGGCCCCGTTCCGATCCCCGGTAGGCGGACAACCCGGTGGCTCCTGCGTGAATGGTCGCTGGGATCATACGCTGTGGTCGTAGACCGAGGACGCGTTCGCGCATCCTCACGCGCTGGGTCGGCACGGCCAGCGCGCGATCGCTCAGTCGAGCAGCTCGAAGGTGAGGCCAGCGTGCGCACGCAGCCGTTCGATCAGCTTGTCACCGAAAACGACCGCAGTGGTGGGAAAGCCGCCCGCGCCGGGCGCGGGCCGGACGTCCAGCGCAAGACAGGCCGCGGCCTGGCCGAGGATCTTCGCGGTGGAACCGTACCCCGGGTCGCGGTCGCCCGTGACGCGACTGCGCAGGACGCGCCCGTCCTCGGTGCGGCCGAAGAACCGGAGATCGTAACTGCCGCGGCGCTGCGACTCCGGCGAGGGGCCCTCGCCCGGTGCGGGCAACACGAAACGTTGCAGCGCGCGTCGCGTGGGTCCGACCGCGCCCGCCGCCAGCATCGTCCCGAGCGCGCCGCTCAACCCGATTGCATTGAGCCGACCCGTGAGCCCCTTGCCCGTGAGCACCGCCTCCTCGTACCGGAACTCGGGACCGTACGGGTGCCGGCTCAGCGCGTTGGTCCGGTGCACGATCCGCGTGTTGATCGCGCTCATGACGAACGGCGCGATCCAGGCACCGAAGTCGGCATCGTACTCGGCGAACCGCACGTCGCGCTGGCGTACGGCCGGCCTGCGATCCGGCGGGCACAGCGCATAGTGGTCGGCGAGCACGCGCCGCAGCGACGGCTCGGCGGCGACCTCCTCGAGCAGGTTCATCATCGAAGCGACGGTGCCGCCCGAGAACCCGCCCTGCATCTTGCGCACGCGCATCTTTACGTGGCCGCAGGGACGGCCGAAGCGCTCCCGCGCGCGCGCCTGCAGGAAATGTACGCCGAGGTCGAACGGCACCGAATCGAACCCGCAGCAATGCACGATCCGCGCGCCGGTGCGGCGGGCGGTCGCTTCGTGCTTCTCGAGCATGCGTCGGATCCACTGCGGTTCGCCGGTCAGGTCGCAATAGTCGGTGCCGGTTTCGGCGCAGGCCTGCACGAGCGGTTCGCCGTACAGCGCGTACGGGCCCACGGTGGAGACGATCACGCGCGCGCTGGCGCAGAGCTTGCGCAGGTCGTCCGGGCGCGACGCGTCGGCGGTGAGCAGGTGGAGCGTTGCGGCGTCGTCACCGAGCGCACGGCGCACCTGCTCCAGCTTGGGTTGGGACCGGCCGGCCGCCGCCCAGCGCAACTCACCGTCGAGACCGAACGTCTCGTAGAGATATCGCGAGAGGATCTGGCCGACGAAGCTGGTGGCGCCGAAGACGACGACGTCGTGCGGCCGCGTGGCGTGCGGGGTCATGACCGCCATCTTAGACCAATGTCTCAGTTTCGCCGCGGACCGGCATTGCTAGATTCCGGCTACGTGCCCACAGCACGAGGGGAACAGTTCATGGCCGGCCCTCCGAACATCGACTGGAACGCCGTCATCGCCGATCCGCGCTTCCAGACACTTCACCGCAAGAAGCAGGGATTCCTGACCGGGTTGATGGTCTTCTCGGTGGTCTTCTACTTCCTGTTGCCGATTGGCGCCGCCTATTTCCAGGACCTGTTCAAGATGCGGGTCTGGGGCGTCATCAATTTCGGCCTGCTGTTCGCGCTGACCGAGTTCGTCGTCGCCTGGCTGATCGCGTTCTACTACTCGCGGCGGGCCGGCGGCGAATTCGACCGTCTCGCCCGCGAGATCGCGGCCGACTACGAAAAGGGCAAGGTGACGCCATGAACTTCCTGCAGAACCGGAAAGCCCTCGCGTGGGGAATGGTGGCCCTGCTGCCCGTCGTCAGCACAGGCGCGTACGCGCAGGGGGCCGTCACGCCGGAGTACCGCTGGCTC
>DASUYI010000569.1:0-7451 GCA_036377475.1 Steroidobacteraceae bacterium
GGCGCGAGAACCCGACTCACAAGGACACCACGTCTGCGACGTGACCCATGAGAATTGTCGGTCGAAGCGGCAGTGCAGCATTTGCGCTGGTAATGATCGCCGGCTGCACTTCGGTCGGGCCGCTCCGATCGTCGCAGCAGACCGGGTCGACCCCCTGCGAAGTGGTCCCTCCGGTCCATCACGACTTGCTGATTCTTTTCACCGACGACGCCATCGCACGCCACGGTATGGACGTGCTTCGCGCGAACAGCATTGAATCCATCAACTGGACGAACCAAGCCTATCGCAACAGCTGCGTGAGCCTGCGGGTGCGAGTGATCGGCACACTGCGCTCGCCGATGCAGGAGTCCGGTACGGGAATCATCGACACGCAGCTCGCCTTGCGGACCAATGCGCGCGTCGCGGCACTGCGAGACGAGTATTACGCCGACCTCGTGCTGCTGGTTTCCGAGGACAGGGGCGACGGCTGGACGGGCGTCGGGTCGTTCTTTTACACGCACCGCCATGGTGTATTGAAGGCAGTGGACTCGTTTGCGGTCGTAAAGGCGCCGGCCTTGACGGGCTTGACGGTCGCGCACGAACTAGGACACATGCAGGGCCTGGACCACGATCGCGAAAACGCCAGCGCGCCATTGCCCGGCAACTTCCATTACGGCTTTCGGGTGTGCGCCGACGATGGCTTCCGCGACATCATGAGTATGGGCTGCCCGAATGACGCAAGCGTGCCAGCCATCCAGCAGTATTCGAATCCGCGCCTCACGTACAACGGCTACAAGACCGGAGTCGATCCGGCCGAAGACCCGGCGAACGCCGCCGACGCCGCCCGCGGCCTCGATGACATGGCCGTGTTCATCGCGATGTTCCGCGAACCACCGGTAGCTGCCACCGACGTGCGTGGAATCAATGACGCAGAGGGACAGGGCACGGATCACCTGGCTCAGCCGGTATCGCCCCCTGACCGGTGAGCGCCGGCTGCTCGCGAGCATGTCAGTATGATGCTGGCGCTGCGCAGCTACCCGAAGCGCGTAGACTTCCAGGATGTTGACTCGCTCCAGGTCGATGCGTGTCTTCGCAGTGGCAGGCCTGCGGAGCGGTTGGCCGCCGGGCCTGGTGCTGCTCGCCGCCTGTGCGGTCCCAGGGATCCAGAACGTTCCGTTCGCCGGGCCCGGAAATCGGGATTGTCCCGAATGCCCGGAAATGGTGATCGCACCGGCGGGCGAGTTCCAGATGGGTTCTCCCGATCATGAAGCGGACCGCGACGCGCACGAGTCGCCCATGCGTACGGTGACCTTCGCCAAGCCGTTCGCGATCGGCAAGTACGAAGTCACCTTCGACGAGTGGGACGCATGCGTCGCCGCGAAGGCCTGTGCGGCCGTGCCGGACGATGGCTGGGGTCGCGGCCGCCGCCCCGTGATTTACGTGAACTTCGAGATGGCCAACGACTATGCCCGGTGGCTCGGCGAACAGACGGGGAAGCCGTATCGCCTGCCCAGCGAGGCCGAATGGGAGTACGCCGCGCGTGCGGGCTCGGCGACGCCCTGGTTCTGGGGCGACGACTCGAAGCACGCCTGCAAGTACGCGAACGTGGGTGACCGGTCGGTAAAGGCGGAGCACCCGGACTGGCCACTGCACGACTGCAACGACGGTTTCCCGAAGACCGCGCCCGTGGGCACCTTCAAACCCAACCGCTTCGGCTTGCACGACACCGCAGGCAACGTCTGGGAGTGGGTCGAGGACTGCTACAACCCGTCGTACGAAGGTGCGCCGGCGGACGGTCGCGCCTGGCTGGCCGGAGATTGCGTTCGCCGCATCGACCGCGGCGGCGGCTGGTACAACAAGCCGTCGGCCGTGCGCCCGGCGCTTCGCTATGCGGGAGACGATCCTGCGAGACAGAACAACACCCTGGGGTTCCGAGTCGCAAGGTCATTGGAATCGCCCGCGGCAGACAGCGCATCCGACCGGCCCGGCCACTGAGACCTTGCCCAACCCTGTCTCGGAGCGCGACACTCGTGGCAGGTTGCTGGAGCACGGTCGGACGACGCGTGCTCTACCGGGAAGCCAGGAGGAAACATGGATCGTTCACTTCGCCGCCTGTCGGCCGTCATCTTCGCGCTCTGTACAAGTATGGCCGTGCAGGCCAGCGACGGCACGCCCGATACCGGCAACCGGTTCCCGGCCGCGGGCGCCTACTACGAGTATTTCGTCTACCTGACGCCGGGCGAGCCGCCCGATGTCGCCTACGCGGAGCAGTCCTGTTCGGGCGCGCTGATCGCGCCGAAGGTGTTCATGACCGCCGGGCACTGCACGGCCTACAACTACACGATCGATATCGGCATCACCGGCTATTACGACCAGGCGTGGGTCACGTTCGACCTGGTCGCGACAGGCAACGATTTCCGCTGTTTCGTGGCGGAGCAGGGAGTGCCGTATACCGAGTTCATGACGGCCGGCTACGGCTGCGACCCTGCGGCGAAGTCGGTACCGTCCCCGACGTTTCATCCCGTGACCATCGCAGGCCGCAACGACGGTGTACCGATCGCGCACGGCCTCACGCATCCCGGTTACCTGCGCGACGGGCTGCGCCACGATGGCCGCGCGACACCGCAGAACTGGAACCTGCTGCAACAGCCCGACGTCGGCGCGCTGGTCCTCGAGCAGGCGATCGTCGGCATCGACCCGCTGCCGCTTCGCGCGGTCGGTGAACTCGACACGATCGAGGGCATCGTAGGCACGCCGGTCGTGAGCGTGGGCTACGGTCTCAACTGGACCAAGCTGTACGGCACCAGGCCGACGAGCGGCCTCGGCCCGCTGACCGATCTCGGCGGGGGCAACGAGGTCAAGCGCGTCGCGCACGTGGGGCCAATCAAGAACCTGTTCGAGAATTCGCTCGTGCCGCGGCAGGACGTGAAGAAAGGAGACGATGTGGTCTGTTACGGTGATTCCGGCTCGCCGCTGTTCCTCGAGCGCAATGGCGTGGTCGAGTCTGCCATCGCGGCCGTGCTCTCGGGCGCCACGAACTGGTGTCAAGGCTCGATGGATCCGTACTACCGCATCGATCAGCAGGAGGCGCAGGATTTCCTGCAATGCGTGATCGCGAACCAGGACGACGTCGGGGCAGCGTGCCGCGAGTGCTCCGCGGAGGCGGAACTGGGGCTATGCGAACCTTAGCACCGACCGATCACGGCGCCCGGTTCCCGATCGCGTGCGATCCGAGGTGAACATGAGACTCCACGTCGTCGGTGTCCTGTCGTGCCTGTCTGTCTCGGCCTGTGTGGCCGGCGGCATTCCGATCCCCATTCTGAATCCGCAGGCGCCACCGCAGCCCGCGTCCGAGGTCGTCGACGCCGCGGCCATCGTTCCTCGAGACGGGGCAGGCGCGATCGTCGTCACGCGCGACTGGCAGTTGCGCGACAGGAAGTGCAGCTACGACATTTCCCTCGACGGCCGGTTCGTGGCCGGGCTGCGCACGGGCGAGCAGGTGACGATCTACGCCGATCCGGGTGCGCGCACGCTCGGCGTGAGCATTCGCGACGAGGGAAGCTGCGACGCCGCGCTTGCGCACGTTCCCCTGCAGGTCGTTGCGAGTGCGACCACCACCATCCGCGTCAGGGCGGACCTCTCATACGACCTGAAGGTCGAGGCGACGACTTATTGATCGACCGCGGCCGCGCACCGCCCGTTCAGCCACGCAACGGAGCTCGAAGCGCGCCTACTCCGACGTTTCCTCCGTGGTCGGCTTCGCGGCATCGTCCTCTGACGCGGGGGACGCACCGGCACCGTCTTCGTCTTCTTCAGCGGGTCCGGGCGCCGGCTGGACATTGCCCGTCGGGTACGGCGTCGGCAGCAGGGCCTCTACGACCGCCTCCGGAGGAATCAGTGAACCGGCCGAACAGACGAAGTCCGTGCTGACCACGCGCACGCCGAGTTCCCGGAACACGCCGACCGACATCTCGTCGAGCAGCTCGCATTCTTCGGGCTCGATGCCGATCGTCTCGCGAGAAAGCGTGACGAGTTGCCGCTCCGCCTTGAACAGGACCGGATCCTTGAACCTCGCCGCCGGGTTGCCCGTCACGCGCGACACGAGTTCACGACGAGTCTTGTCCTTCTCGAGTTCGGCGAGCACCTCGGGCGTCACTTCGGTCGGCAGCATCAGCCGGACGTACACCTGGGCCACCTGGCGGCGCTCGGTGGTGCCTGGTTCACGGTAGCGATCCGACGGAAACTGCCACGGGTTCGTGGTGACACGGGTGTCCATGCGAGGGTCCTGCGTCGCCATCATCGAGTCGCTGCAACCACTGACCCTCACCTGGATGTCGTCCCTCGCGCCGACCGCACGCAGGATGCTCGAGACGCGACCCGCCATCGAACGGCAGGAATAGATGGTCGTCGGACTGCTGTACGAAAAAGAAAGCTTCCGTTCCGTCCAGACTGCCGCCATCGGCTCCTGGGCCGCGGCTTGGCTGCCGATCGGGAGCAGGGTCAATGCTGCGAGGAGCCACGCCGGACAACGCCGCAGCCCGGGCGTTTCGTGACTGGAGGCCTGCGGCGTGACCGGCACTCGAATCGCGTCCATGTGCCCGATTTTTCCCCCGCCGCGGCCGTAACGCAATCGGCCGGCGCGTCGCCCGGTGCTGCGTTCGTTGTGCACCGCGGCAAGGATCGGGCGCGCATGTCAGTCATCGACGACGGTCCGTTCGGGCCGGCCGGCCGTTGCGGGCGAATTCGAAAGGGGTAACCTCCGCCCAAGCGCCGTACGCAGGGGCGCGAACGGGGACGTCGATGGCGCATCGGCCGCGTCTCGAATGGCGGGTCTCATCGCGTGTGGTGGCAGGTTCCCTGTCCGCCTTGCTGCACCTCGGCCTGTTCCTGCTCGTCTACTTCTCGGGTGGCCGGCAGGACGGCGTCGACGACGACGACACGCCCATCACCCAGGTGGTGATGCTCGAGACCCGCAACGCCGATCGCCGCGACGGCGTCCGATTGCCGCCGCTGCAGGCGGCCATCCCCGTGCCCGATCTCCGGGACTCGCTCGATCCCCAGGCCGTCCAACCGCCGACGCTGTCGCTGCCCGATCTCGATCCTGCGCCGGACGAGGCTGCGGTGATCGAGACGCCGCCGATGGACTTCGTCGCGCCGCCCGTCGATCCGGTCCTGGCCAGCGCCCTCGAATTGCCCCTGCCGACGTTGGTCATGCCGCAGGCGCAGGTCTCGGAGTTGATCGAGCGCATCGAGCGCGTCGCCGCGAAGAAGCTTGCAAACGCGCCGAGCGCCACGGCCAGGTGGACGCAGCACGGCAAGCAGTACGCGGCGGAATTCGTCCTGCAACGGGCCCAGAGCGGCATCGAGCCGGATCGCGTCATCGCCGAAATCAGCGCCGAGGATCGCGGCCGGCGGCTCAAGACCCAGATCCTGCTCAAGCGCGTGTCCTTCGCTGAGTTCACCAAGATCATCGATTACTGGGATCCCATGGTGCGACTGCACGACGACGAGATCGTCGGGCGCATCCACATCAATTCGCGGTTCAGCATACTGTCCGACGCGCGGGCGCGGCCGGCCCTGCTCGGGAAGGTGAGCACGGCGGCCGGCAGCTACAACATGGAGTCGAGCGGTCGCAAGCGCGAGTCGGACGTTTTTCGCGAGGGCATCCAGACGCGCGCAGGGCGCATTTCCCTGTCCGAGCAGGCGTACCCGTTCGAACTGACACCGCGCGATGCGGACGCCATCGTGCACGAGTTCACGGCCGACACGCGCATCCGGTTCCTCCCCAGTGGCAGCTATTGGTGGGAGGACAACAAGCCAGGCACCTCCCAGTACCGCAGCGAACTCCCCGGGCAGCCCGTGTATTTCATTGCGGCACGCGGCGTCACGCTGTACGTGCAGGGCGTGGTCGCCGGCAAGGTCGTCGTCTATTCGCCGCAGGGGATCGTCATCGAAGGCAGCCTCACGTATGCGAACGATCCACGCGAGGACCCGGACTCGGGCGACTACCTCGGGCTCGTCAGCGACAAGGACATCGCGATTGCGTACCCGCGGGTCACCGGACCCGACGACCTCGACATTCAAGCAGCGCTGTTCGCAAAACGCCGCTTCGTCGTGATGAACTTCCAGCACTCGGGTTCCGGAACGCTGCGGATTTTCGGCAGTCTCGCGGCGGGGACCATGACGGCGACCGAGCCGCGATACGCGATGCGGCTCGAGCACGACGGGCGCTTCCAGCACCTGCGACCACCGGGGTTTCCGGCCATGAATCGATTTGCGGCCGAAAGTTGGGACGGGCGTTGGACCGAGGTGCGCGAACAGACGGCGTCCGGGGAACACTAGCTGGCATCCGACGCAGTCGACACCGTCATCCTCGGCGCCGGCGCGGCGGGACTCGCGGCGGCGCACGAACTCACCTCGAACGGGCACAGCGTCCTGATCCTCGAGGCCCGCGACCGGATCGGCGGCCGCATCCTGACCGACGATTCGTCGACCGGATCGGGCGCGCCCGTGGAACTCGGCGCGGAGTTCATTCACGGCCGGTCGGCCGCAGTGTTCGACTGGCTGCGTCGCGCCGGCGACGTGCCCGTCGATGCCGGCCGCGAGCGCTGGGTTCGCGACGGCGGTGGCGCGATGCGTCGCGCCGAGCCGCTGTTCGAGGAACTGCGCCGACGGCTTGCGCGCATCGAGCGCCCGCGCGCCGACCTCACGCTTTGCGATTTTCTCGAACGACACCGGCGCGCCCTGCGGCCGGCCGTGCGGTCGCTCGCGTGCTCGCTCGTCGAGGGCTTCGACGCGGCCGACCCGACCCGCATCAGTGCGCGGGAAGTGCTCGAGGAATGGCAGGGCTCGGCGTCGGCCGACGCACCCACGTTCCGCGCGTCGCGCGGCTTCGGGGCCATGATCGAGGCCATGCGAGCGACCCTGCCGCCCCAGCGGACGCGGCTTCAGTGTGGCACCGTCGTTCGCACCGTGCGCTGGCGCCGCGGCAGTGTCGAGATCGAAGCCCTGCGACACGACGAGCCGCTCGTGGTCACGGCCAGGCGCGTGATCGTCACCCTGCCGCTCGGCGTCCTGCAGCAACCCGACGCCGCGCGGGGCGCGGTGCGTTTCGAGCCGGAACTCAGGGCGCGGCGCACGGCGCTCGCGCGCCTGGCGATGGGCCCGGTCACCAAACTCGTGCTGCAATTCGACCGACCGTTCTGGGAGCAGATCAGCCACGGTCGTTACCGCGACGCGGCGTTCTTCTTCGCGCCGGGCGCACCGTTCCCGACGTTCTGGACGTCGGTGCCGGTGCGCAAGCCGATGCTGACCGCGTGGAGCGCGGGGCCGAACTCGGTTCGGCTCGGCGGTCTCGAAGAACGCGACGTATTGATGCACGCCGTGGCCAGCCTTCGGTTGTTCGGCCAGCGACCCTACAAGGCGATGCTCGAACGGTTCGCGTGGCACGACTGGCAGGCGGACCCGTACGC
>DASUYI010000570.1:0-3551 GCA_036377475.1 Steroidobacteraceae bacterium
GTGCCCTGGGCGCAGGTCAATGCCGGGAACGCGAAGCCGAGCCAGCCGGCGATCAGACCGGGTACTCGCGACCGGGCGGGCCGTGCGCCCTGCGGGTTGGGTGCTCCATCCATGGAATATGTCGAACGGATTAATACGTGACGCGACCGCGTCCCATCCCGAGAGACAGCGGCGCCGCCGGATAGTTCGCGCTCCACGCTCGCGGGTGGCCCGCCGCGCGTCGCGGCAGGCGCGAGGCGAACGCTTCGCTCAGGAGGAGCGCACGACGGGTTCTGCGGCCGCTGCCTCGGGCGCTGCAGCGGCGTCCCGATCGGTCGCCCGGCCGAAGACGCGCTGGCGCCACAGGTTCAGGTCGTCGAACCACACGTAGAACATCGGCACGATCAGCAGCGAGACGACCGACGAGAAAGCGAGCCCGCCCATGATCGCGCGCGCCATCGGGTAATAGGCGGGGCTGCCTTCGCCCGCGCCGCCCACCTGTGCGTCGCCGACCGCGAGCGGCAGCATGCCGAGCAGCGTCGTGAGCGTGGTCATCATGATCGGCCGCAGCCGGTCGCGCCCGGCCTGGATGATCGCGTCGCGACGCGGCAGCCCGGCGTGCCGCAGGTCGATCACGTGGGCGATCAGCACGATGCCGATGTTGACCACCACGCCGATCAGCACCATGAAGCCGATCATCGCCATCATCGTGATGGTCGTGCCGGTCAGTGTCAGGAACCAGATCGAACCGACGATCGCGAACACGATCGAGGTGATGATCGAAAGCGGGTAGAGCGCCGATTCGAACAGCGATGCCATCACGAGGAAGATCAGCACGACCGCGAGCAACATGTTCTGTGCCATGGTCTGCATGGCCTTGTCGTTTTCCTCGAAGCCGCGCCCGAACTTCCACGTGTATCCCGGCGGCAGCGGATAGGCGTTCATGACCGGCTCGACGCGCTCGCGCGCGTCGTCCATGGTCGTGCCTTCGGCCAGGTTCGCGTTGATGACGACGCTCGTGAGCCGGTTGAGCCGCCGGATCTCGCGATCGCTCGGCTGCACGACGAAATCGGCGACCGCCCCGAGTTCGATGCGCGACCCGTCGGGCAGCATGACCGGAATGCGGGCGAGGTCCTCGACCGACTGCCGGTCGGACTCGCGGAAGGCGAGCCGCATGGTCAGCTCCCGCTCGGACGTGCGCAGCTCCGGCAGCCGATCGCCGCGCATCGCGCCCGCCACCGTCATCGCGACGTCCTGCGTCGTCAGGCCGATCTGCGAGGCACGGTCGCGGTTCACGACGACCTGCACTTCCTGTTCGCCCGTGCCGGCCTCGGACCGCACGGCCTCGAGCCCCTCGACGGACGACAACCGGTGCGCCACCTCACGCGAGATCTCCGCGAGCCGCTCGGTGGATTCGCCGGAAAGCTGGAGGCTGAACGACGTGGCGCCGCCCGCACCGCCTTCGAACGCGAAGCTCGGCTTGCCGATGATGATCTCGGGCATGTCCTCGAGCACGCGCTCCATGACCTCGGCGGCGGGCACCTTCGCCTCGCCCTTCGGCGTCAGGTAGAGGCGGATGTGCGCCTCGTCGTTGAGCCAGACGGAATAGTGGGTCTTGACGTCGAAGCGCTCCTTGTTGGCCTCGATGTACGCTTCGACCCGTCGCACCGCCTCTTCGACGCGGGCCATCGGGTGTGAGCCCTCGATATGGAGCGACAGGAACAGGAACCGGCTCGCCTCCTGCGGGAAGGGGTCGACTTTCGCGAGCTTGAGCGCGAACAGCGGCACCGGCGAGAGCACGATCAGCAGCGTGACGAGAGCCATGGTCTTGCGGTGCGACATCGCCCAGTCGAGCGCCCGCGCGTAGCGATCCTGCAGCCGGCCGAACCAGGAACGCCCCGAGATCTCAGGCGGCGGCGACATGCGGGCCGCCAGCATCGGCAGCAGCGTCTGCGCGATCACGAGCGAGGCGAGCATCGCGACCACGATCGGCACGGCGACGTGGACCAGGAAGATCGACATCTGGTTCTTCTCGCCGAAGACGAGCGGCAGGAAGACGATGATCATCGAGAACGTGCCGGCGAGCGTGGCGAGCCCGACTTCCTTGACCCCCGCGAGCGTGGACACGAGCGGCTTGCCCGGGTGCAGCTGGCGGTGGCGGAAGATGCTCTCGGTGATCACGACCGAGTTGTCGACCAGCATGCCGATGGCGAGCAGCATGCCCATCATGGTCAGGATGTTGAGCGTGAGGCCGAGGAAATACATGGCCCCGAGCGTCACCAGCAGCGACGCCGGCACGGCGAGGCTCACGATCAACGTGGTTGGCAGGTGCCGCAGGAAGAAGAGCAGCATGAAGAAGCTGAGCACGGCCCCGATCAGGCCCGCCTTGCGGAGCTCCTTGAGCGATTCGCGGATGCTGTCGGCCTGGTTGCCGACCACGAGGATCTGGATGCCCTGCAGCTGCGGCAGGCCCTTGGCCTCGTTGACGGCCTCGATGACGCGGTCGGCCACGTCGACGACGTTCGCCTGCGTCGACTTGAACACGTCGATGCCGACCGCTGGGCGGCCGTCCATGCGGCGTCCGATGTTGAGTTCGGGCGCGACCAGTTCGACCTCCGCGATGTCGCCCAGGCGTACGCCAGGCATCACGAGCAGGTCGCGGACGTCGTCGAGGTCGTGGAACTCGCCGATCGGCCGCACCGTGAACCGCGAGTTGTTCTCGGTGATCTCACCGGCGCTCACCGAAAAGTTGCTCGCCTCGAGCAGGTTGCGCAGGTCCACGACGTTGACGCTGTAGGCGGCGAGGCGCGTCGGGTCGACCAGGATGCGCACCTCGCGCGGCTGCACGCCCTGCAGCTCGACGCGCGCGACGCCCTCGATGCGCTCGATCGGCCGCTGCAGGAATTTCTCGAGCGTCTCGTACTGGTCCGTGAGGTCCTGGTCCGAGGCGATGCGGATCACGGCGACCGGCTGGTCGCCCGCGCTGAACGCGAACATCAGCATGCGGTCCGCGCCGACCGGCAACTGCGGCCGGATCGAGTCGAGCTTGGTGCGTACCTCGAACGCGGCGGCGTCGGCGTCGCGATCCCAGTTGAACTGGATGTCGAACTGCGCCTGGTCGGACTGCGCGCTCGCGTCGATCTCCTCGATGCCCGAGAGCGTGGCGAGCGCCTCCTCGACGGGGCGGACGACCAGTTCCTCCATCTCCTCGGGCGTCGAGCCCGCGTACGGGATGATGATGCGCATGCCCGGGAACGTGATGTCGGGCATGGCCTCGAGTCGCAGCAACCGGCTCGAGATCAGCCCGACCGCCAGCACGGCGAGCGCCACCATCACCGTGGTGACGGGCCGGTGCAACGCGACGTTGGTGTGCAGCATGGGACGCTCCCGCGTGTTCGTGCTCAGCCCAACGCCGGTTCGGCCGACGCGCCGCCCGGGAGCCCGGGCCTGGGTTCGGCCCTGACGAACTGCTTGCGGTCCATGACCGAGTAGACCACCGGGATCACCAGCAGCGTCAGGAACGTGGTGAGCAGCACGCCGCCGATCACGGTGATCGCCATCGGCGCGCGCAC
>DASUYI010000571.1:0-3794 GCA_036377475.1 Steroidobacteraceae bacterium
GCCGCTCGAGGCCACCGCACGCAACGTCAGCCTCGACCTTGCCCGGGCGCTCCCGGTCGAAGTCGCCGCGACGATCAATGGCGCCGCACGGTTCTCGGCCACCGGCGAGGTCGTGCCCGACACCGGCGCACTCGCGGTGGATCTCGATCTCGCCGGACTGGCGGCGCACGACCTGCAGCCGTACCTGGCCGGGACCACCGACTTGTCGATCGAACGCGGCACGATCGACGCCAAGGGGCGTTTCACGATGGCGCCGCCCGACGGCAAGGAACCCGAGTTGCGCTTCGCGGGCGACGTCACGATCGCGGGGTTCGGTTCGACCGACAACGCGCTCGAGCAGGATTTCCTCAAGTTCGATCGCGTCGAGCTCGGCCGGCTGCGGTTCGCGCTCGCGCCGGACGCGCTCAGCATCGACCGCGTGCGCGTGGTCGAGCCCTTTGCGCGCGTGATCGTGAGCTCCGACCAGGTGCTCAACGTCGCCGCCGTGTTCGATCCGGCGGGGACCGCCGCGGCCCTCGCGGCGCGCAAGGCCGAGGCGGCCGCCAAGGCGGCCGAGGCCTCGCGCAAGAAGACACGCGCCGAGGTGCGGGCGGAGAAGAAGGCCGCCGCGGCGGCGAAAGCCCGCGCGAAGGCGCCGCCCGAGCCTGCCGAGGCGCTGCGCGAGACGGGCATGCCCATCCGGATCCGCGAGGTGAGCGTCGTCCGCGGCACGATGGATTTCGCCGACTTCAGCGTGCAGCCGAACTTTGCCGCAGCCATACAGGGGCTCGGCGGCAGCATCACGGGCCTGTCGAGCGACCCGAACTCGCGGGCGACGGTCGCGCTCGAAGGGAACGTCGGCGAATTCTCGCCCGTGCACATCGAGGGCACGACGCAACCGTTCGCGTTCGACCGTTACACCGACATCGGGCTGCGGTTCGAGAACATGTCGCTGCCGGTGTTCAACCCGTACTCGGGCAAGTTCGCGGGCTACAACATCGCCAAGGGCAAGCTCACGACGGACCTGCGCTACCGGATCGACGCGCGACGGCTCGAGGCGCAGCACCGGATCCGCATCGACCAGCTCGAGTGGGGTGAGGCAACGGCCGCTCGCGGCGAGGCGACGCTGCCCGTCAAGTTCGCCACGTCGTTGCTCAAGGACGCCGATGGCGTCATCACGTTGGACGTGCCGGTGTCGGGCACACTCGACGACCCGAGCTTCCGGCTCGGGCCGATCATCTGGCAGGTCATCAAGAACGTGTTGACCAAGGCCGTCACGGCGCCGTTCCGGGCGCTCGGCGCGCTGTTCAAGGGCGCGGAGGAAGCGCAATTCGTCGATTTCGCGGCGGGCGACGCCGCGCTCGATCCCACCGCGGCCGGGCGGCTCGCCGAGCTGGGCAAGAGCCTCGCGAGCAAGGCGGACCTTCGGCTCGACATCCCGATCGGCGTCGAACCCGCGCTCGACGGCGAAGCGCTCGCGCAGGCGCGCTACCTGCGAGGGCTCGAGGAAGCGATGAGAGCCGGGTCGGGCGGGAAGCGGCGGCGCGATGCGGACGACGCGGCGAGGGCACCGGCGTTCGACACGCTGGAGCCGGAACGCAGGCTCGAGGTGTTGACCACGCTGTACCGGCAACTCTCGGGCGCGGATCCCGAGTTGCCGGAGCCCGCCACACCGACCGGTGATCTGTCCCGCAAGGAACGCAAGGCGCAGGAACTGCAGGCTTCACTGGCGTGGCTCGAGGCCGAGTGTCGCAAGCGCGCCCTGCCCTTGCCCGGCGAACTCGAACGCCTCGGGCAACAGCGCGGCGAGGCCATCCAGAGCGCCGTGCTCACCGGCAGCGGCATGCCGCCGGAGCGCGTGTTCCTGACCCGCAGCGGCAAGGTGACGGCGAATGCGTCGCAGGTGCGCTTCGAACTCGAAGTGAAGTGAGCTGGGGACACTCCTTTTTTCGGTCTTCCGAAAACAGGAAAATAGGGACACTCCGAATTTCCGATTCGGAAATTCGGAGTGTCCCTATTTTCCGGTCAGCACGCGCATGAGGCCTTCCTGAGCCGTGCTCGCGACGAGGCGGCCCGCGCGATCGAAGATGCGACCGAACGCCATGCCGCGTGCGCCGCTGCTGCTCGGGCTGATCGTCGCGTAGAGCAGCCAGTCGTCGATCCGGAACGGCCGGTGGAACCAGAGCCCGTGGTCGAGGCTCGCGAGCAGCACGTCGTCCCGGTGATACGAAATGCCGTGCGGCAGCGTCGCGGTCTCGAGCAGGTTGTAGTCCGAGACGTAGGCCAGCAGGCAGCGGTGCAGCACGTCGTCGTCGAGGCACGCGCCGCTCAGCCGGAACCACACGTTGCGCACGGCGGGTCGCGGCGCACCGTCGTCGGAGATCGGCTCGACCTGGCGGAACTCGAACGGGCGATCGCGCTCCCAGAACCGGCGACGCTGCTCCGGCATTGCATCGAGATGCTCGCGCATCGTCGCCGTCAGGTCCGGCAGTTGCTCGGGCGGCGTGACGGTCGGCGCCTGCACCTGGTGGTCGGGCCCCGGCTCCTCCACCTGGAACGACGCCGAGAGGTGGAAGATCTGCCGGCCGTGCTGGATCGCCACGACGCGGCGGTTGGTGAAACTCGCACCGTCGCGGCTGCGGTCGACCTCGTAGACGATCGGGGCGTCGAAATCACCGCGTCGCAGGAAGTACGAGTGCAGCGAATGCACGCGACGCTCGGGCTCGACCGTGCGACAGGCCGCCATCAGCGCCTGCCCGAGCACCTGGCCGCCGAAGACCTGCGGACTGCCGATGTCGCGGCTCTCGCCGCGAAACAGGTTCATCTCGAGCCGCTCGAGGTCGAGCAGGCGGACCAGGTCCTCGAGCAGCGCCGACCTCATTCGGTGACGCCGAGCCGCTTCTGCATGATCGGGCTCGTCGTCGTGTACTGCAGGTGAACCTTCTTCGCCGGGTTCAGGTGCTCGGCGATCGCGAACGCCGCGAGCGCCGCCTCGTGGAACCCGCTCAGGATCAGCTTCTTCTTGCCCGGGTACGTGTTGATGTCGCCGATCGCGAAGATGCCCGGCACGCTGGTCTGGAATTTCGCGGTGTCGACGCGAATCGCCTTTTTCTCGAGCTCGAACCCCCATTCGGCGATCGGGCCGAGTTTCGGGTGCAGCCCGAAGAATGCGAGCAGGTGGTCGGCATCGACGTCCTGGAACTGGCCGTCGGTGCGCTTGACCGTCACGCCCGTCAGTCGTCCGTCCGTGGTGCGTATCGCCGAAGCGACGCCCTCGATGTAGTCGAGCTTGCCGGCCGCGACGAGTTCTTTCATGCGCGACACCGAGGCCGGGGCGGCACGGAATTCGTTGCGGCGGTGGACGTGGACGATGCTGCGGGCCTTGCCGTGCAGGTCGAGCACCCAGTCGAGCGCCGAGTCGCCGCCGCCGAAGATCACCAGGCGCTGCCCGTGGAAGTCGGCCGCGCTCCTGACGCGGTAGTGCACCTGCCGGTCCTCGAGCGCATCGCAGCCCTCGACCCCGAGCCGGCGCGGCTGGAACGAGCCGAGGCCGCCGGCGATCACGACCGTGCGCGTGTGAAAGCGCGTGTCGCGCGAGGTGCACAGGAGAAACGTGTGATCCGGCAGAACGTGCAGCTCGGTGACTTCCTCGCCGAGGTGGAACTGCGCATTGAACGGCTTCGCCTGCTGCATCAGGCGATCGATCAGCTCCTGCGCGCCGCACACCGGCAGCGCCGGAATGTCGTAGATCGGCTTGTCTGGATAGAGCTCGCTGCACTGTCCGCCGGGATGCTTGAGCGAATCGATCACGTGCG
>DASUYI010000572.1:0-3686 GCA_036377475.1 Steroidobacteraceae bacterium
CCGACGCGGCCCTCGCCTTCAGCGCCTTGATGTCGGCGAGCACGACGGCCGAATGACCTTCGGGATTGACCGACTCGTAGTGCTTGGCGATGCGGCCCTGCGGGTCGATGATGAACGTGTCGCGACGCGCCATCTCCATCATGCCCATGTAGGTCTTGAGCACGCCGTAGCGCTTCGCGACCGACTTGTCCGCGTCCGCGAGCAGCGTGAACGGCAGTTCGTGCTTCGCGGCGAACTCCTTGTGCGAGCTGACGTCGTCGACGCTCACTCCCAGGATCACCGCGCCTTCCTTGTTGAACGCGAAAATATTGTCGCGGAAGCTGCAGGCCTGTGTCGTACACCCGGGCGTGTCGTCCTTCGGATAGAAGTAGAGCGCGACCCACTTGCCCTGGTAATCGGACAGCTGGTGCCACTTGCCCGCCTGGTCCTGCAGCTTGAAGGCCGGGGCCGGCCGCCCCACCTTGGGCGTCGTGGCGGCGTCTTCCGCCTGTGACGGGCTGGCGACGAGCGCGAGCGCGATCGAGGCCAGCAACGGCAGGACGAGGGCCAGCAGTCGGCGCGGTTGAACTACTACGGTACGCAAGGCGTGAACCATGTCGTGTTTCTCCTCGGCCAGACCAGGGCCTCGACGGGCGCCGCTCGGCGCCGTGCCATACTAATCCGCGCCACGAACTGTGTCAGTCGGTCGACCAGCGAGCGACGAGCGAGGTAGCGGACCTTGTCGAAGATCCCGCCGCCCGGTGCGGCAGAACCCGCGGCGCCGACGACGTCGGCGTCGTCCTCGTCCCATGGGACGGACTCGACCAACTATGTCTTCCTGGACGACCGCGACGCATTGGTCCTGTCGGGGGGCGGCGCCCGCGCGGCCTACCAGGTCGGCGTGCTGAAGGCCCTGGCGGAGTGGCTGCCGCCGGAGACGCCCTGTCCCTTCGAGGTGCTGGTGGGAACGTCGGCCGGCGCACTCAACGCGGCCTCGCTGGCGGCCCGCGCGCACTCGTTCCGCGAAGCCGTCGGCGTGCTGGAGGACGTCTGGTCCAATTTCCACGTGGACCAGGTCGTGCGCACCGACTCGTGGGAAATGCTGCGTTCGGCGTTGCACTGGATCCTCTCGGTGTCGACAGGCGGCTGGCTGTCGCCGCCGCGATCGCTGCTCGACACGTCGCCGCTGCGCGAACTCCTCGTGCGCACCGTGCCGGTCGAGCGGATCCCGCAGGCGCTCGCAGCCGGGGCGTTGCGCGCCGTCGCGGTCGCGACCACGAGCTACGCCACTGGACAGGGCGTCGCGTTCTACGATGCCGTCCGCGACATCGAGCCCTGGAATCGCGTGTCGCGCTCCGGGCGGCGCCGGCCGCTCGACCTCGAGCTGCTGATGGCGAGCGCCGCGATCCCGTTCATTTTTCCGGCGGCGAGCGTGGACGGTGCGTACTACGGCGACGGCGCGATGCGCCAGCTCGCGCCGTTGAGTCCCGCAATCCACCTCGGCGCGAATCGTATCCTCGTGATCGGCACGCGCGGTGCGCCGGCGGCCACGCCGCCCACGGTCGGCCGTGTGCAGGGGCCACCGAGTCCGGGGCACCTGCTCGGTTTCGTGCTGGACTCGCTGTTCACGGACGGCCTGTCGATCGACCTCGAGCGCCTGCGGCAGATCAACCGGCTGATCGAGGCGCCCGGCGAGACCGGCCACCGGCCGATCCGCGCCACGGTGATCCAGCCGAGCGTCGATCCGACCAGCCTCGCGAAGCGTCACGAGCTGACGCTGCCGCGCAGCCTGCGCGCGCTGCTGCGCTCGATCGGCGCGTTCGAGGCGCGCGGCGGCCTGCTCGTGAGTTACCTGTTGTTCGAGCGCGACTACACCTGCGAGCTCATGGAGGTGGGCTACGCCGACGCGCACGCGCAGCGCGCCGAGATCGAGCCTTATCTCGTGCGTCCGGCCGCGCTGGCGGCCGTCGCGGAAGCGCGCTGATCAGCGAAGCAGCAGCGTCCCCAGACCTAGCAGGGACGCGAAGCCGATCACGTCGGTGACAGTGGTGACGATCACGCCGCCGGCGACCGCGGGGTCGACACCGAAGCGCTTGAGCCCGAGCGGGACGGCGACGCCGGCGAGCGCGGCTGCGAAGAGGTTGACGACCATCGCGGCGAAGATCACCGCGGCGATGCGCCAGTCGCGGAACCAGACGAACGCCACGGCCGCGACCACCGTGGCCCACGCGAAGCCGTTCAGCATCGCGACCGCGATTTCCTTCGTGAACAGCCACTTCGCGTTCGCACGCTCGACCTGGCCGAGCGCGAGGCCGCGCACGATCAGCGTGAGCGTCTGCGTCGCGGCGACACCGCCCATGCTGGCGACGATCGGCATCAGGATCGCGAGCGCGACGACCTGCTAGATCGTCGCCTCGAACCGGCCCACGACCCACGCTGCGAGAAACGCAGTGATGAGGTTGATGCCGAGCCACACCCCGCGGCGGCGCGCGCTCGGCACGACCGGCGCGAACATGTCCGCGTCCTCGTCGAGGCCGGCCATGCTCATGACCGAGTGCTCGGCCTCGTCGCGGATCACGTCGACGACGTCGTCGATCGTGATGCGCCCGAGCAGCCGTCCGTCGTCGGGCGCGACGACCGCGGCCGAGACGAGGTCGCGGTCCTGGAACAGGTTGGCCACCTCGATCGCCGGGGTCGCGGGCGGGATCCCCGCGACCTCGGTGTCCATCACCTCGCCGACGGTTCGATCGGGGTCCTCGGTCAGCAGCCGCGTCACGTGGAGCACGCCGAGGTAGCGGTCGCTGCGGTTGACGACGAAGAGCGCGTCGGTCCGGTCCGGCACCTCGCCACGCATGCGCAGGTAGCGGAGCACCGTTTCGAGCGTCACGTCGGGCCGCACGCTCACCGCGTCGGTGTTCATGAGCCCGCCGGCCGTGTCCTCCTCGTACGCGAGCACCGAGTTGAGACGTTCGCGATCCTGCGCGTCGAGCGATCGCAGGACCTGCTGGTTCACGGCTTCCGGCAGCTCCCGCAGCAGGCCGGCAAGGTCGTCGACTTCTAGGCCCTCGGTCGCGGCGACGAGCTCCTCGGTCTCCATCTCGCGGATCAGGCCCGCACGGACTTCTTCGTTGAGCTCGACGAGGACGTCGCCCTCGAGTTCCGGATCGACGAGCTCCCACACGAGCTCGCGTTGCGCCGGCGGCAGGGATTCGAGCAGCGACGCGATCTCCGCCGGGTGCATCGCATTCACGTGCCGGTGCACCTGGCGCATCGTGCCCTGGTCGAGCGCGCGCTTGAGCGCCTCGAGGTGCGACGGTCGACGGTGCTGGAGTTCGGCGCTCATGGCGGGACGCATGATAGCGGGTAGCGGGTAGCGGGTAGCGGATAGCGGATAGTTAGGCACGCGCTCCGCGCCGCGGACCACGACGCCGCAGCGCTTCCGACTAACCGCTAACCGCGATCCGCTATCCGCTATCCGCTTCTATTCGTGCCTGCGGCTCGCGAGGTCGCGGTGACGCACGAGCGCCTGGCCAGCGGCGCTGTGGAAGTGCGACGCGAGACGTTCGGCCAGGTACACCGAACGGTGCTGGCCGCCCGTGCAACCGATCGCGACCGTGAGGTAGCTGCGCTGGTCGTCTTCAAACGCGGGCAACCAGCGTGCCAGGAAGGTTTCAATCTGGGACAGCATCTCGCCGACCTCGGGAACG
>DASUYI010000573.1:0-3461 GCA_036377475.1 Steroidobacteraceae bacterium
GGCCAGCACAAGAACGGCACGCTGTTCGACGCCGAGATCGGCGTCAGCAAGGTCAGGCTCGACCGGCGCGAGATGTACATCGTCTGCTTGCGCGAGACCACGGAACGGAAAGTGGCCGAGGCGGCCATTCGCGAAAGCGAAGCCCGCTACCGGACGCTGGTCGAGCACGCGCCCGAGGCGATCGTCGTGCTCGACATGGACGTGGGGCACTTCGTCGAGTGCAACGAGAACGCCGTGCGCTTCTTCAAGATGACGCGCGAGGAACTGCTCGGTGCCGGTCCGGAGAACATCAGCCCGCCCTACCAGGCGGACGGCAGTCCTTCGTTCGGCGTCGCCCGTGGCCACCTCGACCGCGCGCTCGCGGGCGAAGCGCCGAGCTTTGAATGGCTGCACCGGGACGCGCTCGGACATGACATACCATGTGAAGTCCGCCTGGTGCGGCTACCCTCCTCCGGCCGGCGCCTGGTCCGCGGCAGCATCACGGACATCACCGAGCGCAAGCGCAATGACTTGCTGGCGGTCGGCGACCGACGCGTGTTCGAGCGCATCACGAGCCACGCCGACCTCGTGACGACGCTCGAGGCAGTCACCGAGACTGCCGAGAAGGTGACCCCCGACGCGATCTGCACCATCTCGGTCTACGAACCCGAGGCGAACGTGCTGATGCACGTCGCGGGCGCGAACCTGCCGCAGCCGTACCTGAACGCCAAGCGTCGCGTCGAGATCGGACCGCGAAACGGCTCCTGCGCCGCGGCGGTGTTCCTGCAGCGGCAGGTCATCGTCGCGGAGATCACGCGGGACGCGCTCTGGGAGCACGTGCGCGGCCCGGCGGTCGAGGCGGGGTTACGCGCCTGCTGGTCGACGCCCGTGCGCGCCTCCGACGGCCGCATGCTCGGCACCGTCGCGCTCTATTTCCACCAGCCGCGCAGTCCGTTGCGGCGCGACTTCGAACTGATGTCGCGGCTGACCGCGCTCGCCGGGATCGCCATCGAGCGCAAACGCTCGGAAGAGGCACTCCGCCGCAGCGAAGCCCAGTACCGCAGCCTGTTCGAGAACGTGATCGAAGGCGTCTACCGCTCGACCACGGACGGCCGCTTCGAAGCGGTCAATCCCGCGCTGGTGCAGATGCTCGGCTACGTCACGGCCGACGAATTGCTGGCCGTCGCGGACAACCGCCCGATTTACGCCCATGCGAACGAGCGCGACAAGATCATCGCCGTCCTGCACCGTGACGGTATGGTGCGCGAGGCCGAAAGCCAGCTGCGTCGTCGCGACGGCACGCTGATCACGGTGCAGGAAAACGCGCGCGTGATCCGCGACGCCGACGGGCAGATCGCGGGGTACGAAGGCACCCTCACCGACATCACCGAACGCAAGCGCGCCGAACTCCAGCTGTACGAGGAAAAGGAAAAGGCGCAGGTCACGCTGCAGTCGATCGGCGACGCGGTCATCACGACCGACGCCGACGGACGCGTCGAGTACCTGAATCCGGTCGCCGAAGAGCTGACCGGCTGGGAGTCACGCGACGCGCAAGGTCGCCCCGTCGGCGAAGTCTTCAACGTCGTCTCCGAGACCACGCGACAGCCCGTGGACAGCCCCATCCTGCGCTGCCTGCGCGAAGGCCGCGTCGTCGACATGGTCGAGCCGTCGGTGCTGATCAACCGGCGCGGCCAGGAAATCTCGGTGCAGGACTCCGCCGCGCCGATCCGCGACCGCGGCGGCCGGCTGATCGGCGTGGTGATGGTGTTCCACGACGTGAGCCAGGAGCGGCGCCTGCAGCGCGCCCTCTCCTACCAGGCGACGCACGACGCGCTCACCGGCCTGATCAACCGGCGCGAATTCGAGCACCGGCTCAACGAGGCGCTGCACGCCGCGCGGGCGGAGCCGTCGCTCCGCCACGTCGTGATGTTCCTCGACCTCGACCAGTTCAAGGTCGTCAACGACACCTGCGGCCACCAGGCCGGCGACCGCCTGCTCAAGCAGATCACGAGCGTGCTGCAGACACGGGTGCGCACCAGTGACACGCTCGCGCGCCTCGGCGGCGACGAGTTCGGCGTGCTGCTCCAGGATTGCACGCTGGAGATGGCACAGCGCATCGGCGAGGAACTGCGCCAGGCGATCCGCGATTTCCGCTTCGCCTGGCAGGACCGCGTGATGAACGTCGGCGTGTCGATCGGCCTGGCGGAGATGAACGGCGAGCACGAGACGCTCTCGACCATCATGTCGGCGGCAGACGTCGCCTGCTACCTGGCCAAGGAGTCCGGCCGCAACCGCGTGCACACGTACAGCGAGGGCCGGGCGCCCGAGCGGCACCGCGAGATGCAGTGGGTGTCGCGCATCAACCGCGCCTGTGACGACGAGCGGTTCGAGCTCTACTTCCAGCCGATCGTGCCGATTCGACACGGCGTCGACGCCACGCGCCAGTTCGAGCTGCTGCTGCGCATGCGGGACGAAACCGGCCAGCTCGTCCAGCCGAACGAATTCATTCCGGCGGCCGAGCGGTTCAACCTGATGCCGACGATCGACCGCTGGGTGGTGCGCCAGGCGTGCCGCACGCTCGCGCACCGACGCAGCACCGACGAGGCGATCCCGCCCTACTGCCTGACGATCAACGTCTCGACCACGACGATCAACGACGAACAGTTCCTCGACTACGTGATCGCGGAAATGGCTGCGGCCGAGGTGAGCCCGGGCGCACTGTGCTTCGAGTTGACCGAGACGACCGCGATGACCTCGCTGGTCGCCGCGACTCACTTCATTCGTGAACTGCGCAAGCGCGGAGTCCGGTTCTCACTCGACGACTTCGGCAGCGGCCTGTCGTCGTTCATGTTCCTCAAGAACCTGCCGGTCGACTACGTCAAGATCGACGGGCAGTTCGTCCACAACGTCGCGCAGGACGCGATCGACCGCAGCATGGTCGACGCGATCACGCAGATCGCCGGCGCGATGGGCATCGGCACGATCGCCGAGCGCGTCGATTCCGCCGAAGTGCTCGAGCAGCTGGCGATCATCGGCGTGCAGTACGCGCAGGGGCATTACATCGCCTCGCCGCAGCCGGTGGATGTGCTGCAGGCGATCCTCACCTCCCCCGCCCGCGCGGGAGAGGTGGATCGGAAGGTCGGCTGAGGCTTTCACCCATCCCGGTGCGCCGGCAGGGGTCGACCGCAGATTGAGTGAGGGACCCTTTCCTCAGCCCCCGGTGACGGTCACCGTCGGTGACGCCGCAAACGCCGACGCACCGTACGAATTCGCAGCCCGGACGTAGTAGCGGAATGTACCGTTGCCGCTGGTGTTGACGAACCGCGTTACGTTCGCGCCCACGTATCCGACGTAGGCCCGCGCGAGCCACGTGCCGGACGCTTTATCCCACTTCGCACGGTAAATCTGGAACTTGGTCTCGTTGGTCGATCGGTCGGCCCACGAGACGATCGCCGTGCCGTTGCCACCGTTGGCGGCGGTCA
>DASUYI010000574.1:0-9011 GCA_036377475.1 Steroidobacteraceae bacterium
CCGACGCGGCCAACGCAAGCGCGTCAGCGCGGAGCGGCGGTGCAGGCGTCGGGGTTCGAGCCGGGGAGCGTCACGAGCCATGGACGGCGAGTGCGAGCCGCCAGGGACGGCTTCACGGCGTCTCCCCGGCTCGAATCCCGGCGCCTGCGGCGCCCCGATCAGGGCCAAGTGGTGCGTCAGTAAGCGAGACAGGCTGCTACACGAAGCTCGCGCTAAACGAAATGCCCACCGCGGCCGCGCTGCTAGAATCGCCCCGATGGGCCCGCCGATCGAGAGCAAGTTGCCGGCCGTCGGCACGACGATCTTCACCGTCATGTCGCGGCTGGCAGCCGAACACGGGGCGATCAATCTCTCGCAGGGCTTCCCCGATTTCGAACCGCCGCCACGGCTCGTCGAACTCGTCGAGCAGCACATGCGCCGCGGGCCGCAGGCGCAGAACCAGTACGCGCCCATGGCCGGGCTGCCGTCGCTGCGCGAAGCAATCGCCGACAAGGTCGCCGACTACTACGGTCGCAGGGTGGATCCGGAGACCGCCATCACCGTGACCGCCGGCGGCACCGAAGCCCTGTTCTGCGCGATCCAGGCGCTCGTGCGCCCGGGCGACGAGGTCGTGCTGCTCGATCCGTCGTACGACTCGTACGAGCCCTCGGTCACGCTTGCGGGAGGTCGCGCGGTGCACGTTGCGCTGCTGCGAAGTCCACGCGACGGGTTCAGCATCGACTGGGAGCGTCTGCGGCGGGCCATCACGTCGCGCACGCGGCTGCTCGTCGTCAACTTTCCGCACAACCCGAGCGGCGCGGTGCTCGCGCGCACCGACCTCGAGACGCTGGCCGCGCTGCTCCGGGCCACGCCGGCCTGGGTGCTTGCGGATGAAGTCTACGAGCACATGGTGTTCGACGGCCGTGCACACCACAGCCTGCTCACGAACGACGAACTCGCCGCTCGGAGCCTCGTCGTCTCATCGTTCGGCAAGACGTTTCATGCGACCGGCTGGAAGGTGGGCTACTGCATCGCGCCACCGCAGGCGACGAACGAGTTCCGCAAGGTGCACCAGTTCGTGCAGTTCGCCGTGGCCACACCGCTGCAGGCGGGCATCGCCGATTTCCTGCGTGAATGCCCGGAGCACACGCGCGGATTGCCGGCCTTCTACCAGGCAAAGCGCGACCAGTTCGTTCGATTGCTGCAACGGGACACGCGCTTCGGCGTCACGCCCGCAGCCAGCACCTACTTCCAGCTCGTCGACTACTCGGCGATCAGCGACCTGGCCGACACGGAATTCGCGCGCGAGCTCACGGTGCGGCACGGCGTCGCGGCGATCCCGATCTCCGTCTTTTCCACGGACCCGCCGCCCGGCGAACGCATCGTCCGCTTCTGCTTCGCAAAGGACGAAGCCACGCTGGCGGCGGCGACCGCAAAACTGAGGAATCTATGACTGCGAACCTCCGTGTCACCATGATCCAGGCCGAGCTGGCCTGGCAGGCCCCCGCGACCAACCGGCGCACGCTCGCGAGGCACTTTCGCGGCCTGGTCGGGCACACCGACCTGATCGTGCTGCCGGAGATGTTCACGACGGGCTTCACGATGGACGCGGAGGGGCTCGCCGAGACGATGGACGGCGAAACCGTCGGCTGGTTGCGCGAGGAGGCCGCCGCGGTCGGGTGCGCGATCACGGGCAGCGTGATCGTGCGCGAGGGATCGCGCCACTACAACCGGTTGCTGTTCGTGATGCCCGACGGCCAGGTCCGGCATTACGACAAGCGCCACCTGTTCCGCATGGCCAGCGAGCAGGCACACTACAAGGCGGGCACGCACAGGCTGATCGTCTGCTGGAAGGGCTGGCGCATCTGTCCGCTCGTCTGCTACGACTTGCGCTTCCCGGTCTGGAGCCGCAATCGAGGCGACTACGACGTGCTGCTCTACGTGGCGAACTGGCCGGCCCGCCGGCGCGTGGCATGGTCGGCGCTGCTCAAGGCGCGCGCGATCGAAAACCTCTGCTACGTCGTGGGCGTCAACCGGATCGGCAAGGACGGCAACGGCGCCACCTACAGCGGCGACAGTGCGGCGTTCGACTTTCTCGGCCAGTCGCTCGGCGGCGACCACGGCGGCGACTTCGTCGAGACGGTCGTGCTCGACCGCGAGGCGCTGCAGAAATACCGCGAAAGCTTCCCGGCGCACCTGGACGCCGACGAATTCGAACTCCTGGCGCCGGGCGTCCCGGCATGACGCGACCGAAGAACAAGCGGACGCGCGTCACGCACCCGCCCGAGGTGCAGGTGCCGCCGGGCAACCGGCCGCTCGTGGCGCCGATCTACCAGTCCGTCAAGTTCACCTTCGACGACGTCGAGCGAACGCTCGAGCACTTCCAGAGCCGGCGCGAGGGGTTCTATTACTCGCGTGTTTCGAACCCGACCCTGCGTCAACTCGAGCAGTTGCTCGCCGAGTTGCAGGGTCGGGACGGTTGCCTGCTGACGGGCTCGGGCGTCGCCGCGATCGCCACGCCGCTGCTCGCACTGTGCAGGTCGGGTGACCACGTCGTGTATTTTGCCGAGCAGTACCGGCCGACGCAGAAGCTGGTCGGGCGCCTGCTCAAGCGCTACGGCGTCACCAGCACCATGCTGTCGATCACCGACGTCGAGGCGATCGAGCACACCCTCGCCGTCACGCCGACCCGCGTCGTCGTCTTCGAGTCGCCGACCAATCCCGCGCTCAAGATCGCGGACCTCGAACGGATCACGATGCTCGCGCGCCGCCACGGGGCGCTGACGCTGCTCGACAACACGCTTGCGGGGCTGCACAACCACGGCCAGTACGAAGTCGACCTGTACGCGCACAGCCTGACCAAGTACGCGTCGGGCCACGGCGACGTGATGGGCGGCGCGATCATCGGCAACGCGGCGCTGGTCGACTCGCTGCGCGACGACGTGGCGATCCTGGGCCCGACGCTCGATCCGCACGCCGCGTACCTGATGCTGCGCGGCATGAAGACGTACTTCCTGCGCTGGGACGCGCAGTGCCGCACCGCGCAACTCGTGGCCGAGTTCCTGGTCGCGCATCCGCGCGTCGAGCGCGTGCGTTACCCCGGCCTGCCGGGCGATCCGGGCCACGCGCTCGCACGGGCCCAGATGCACGATTTCGGCACGATCGTCACGTTCGACATCGTCGGTGGCGAGCGGGCCGGCAGCCGGTTCGCCGAGGCCCTCGAGCTGTTTGCGATCGCCGCAAGCCTCGGCTCGACCGAATCGCTGGTGCTGCCGCCCGCGCTGCAGCAGCCCAGGGGACTCGACGAGCGACAACGTCGCTGGAGCGACATCGGGTCGGGCACGGTCCGGCTCTCGATCGGCGTCGAGGATGCCGAGGACCTCCTGGCCGACCTCGCCTCGGCGCTGAACGCAAGCTCGGGCTGACCCGGTCTCCACGCACCCTCGGCTCTGTTATGCTTCCGGCGATCGAGGGGGACTCGATAGGTCGCCGGTCATGGACGCCGCGAGCCTGAGGGACGGCTTTCGGGTGAGCGATTGGCTCATCGAGCCACGCGCGTCGCGTGCCACGGACGGGGCTGGTCGCGTCGTCGAGCTGACACAAAATCAAACCCAGTTGCTCGTCACGCTGGCCACCCGGCACGGCGAAGCCGTCGGCAAGCGCACCCTGCGCGAGTCGCTGTGGCCCGACTCCGCGGGATCTGACGACAAGCTCCGGGAAACCGTCACGAGCCTGCGGGCGCTCTTCGGCGAGAACCCTCGGCACCCGCGCTACATCGCCTCGGTGGGCCAGGACGGCTATGCCCTCGTGGCCCATTTCGAGCCTGCGCCGCCGCGTCCCGAGCCCGTCCCAACGCGGCCCGACGCGCGGCTGCACCGTCTCCTGACGGAACTGCGGCGGCGGAGCGTGATCAAGGTGGGAGCGTCCTACCTGCTGGCGATGTGGATCATCCTGCAGGTCGCCCAGGTCACGTTCGCACCGCTGCATTTCCCCGGGTGGTGGATGACCGCGCTCACGATCCTCGCGATCCTCGGCCTGCCGATCGTGATCGTGCTCGCGTGGACCTACGAGATCACGCCACAGGGCGTCGTGGTGGACCCGGGCAGCGGCGAGGCCGGCCTCGTGAACCTGCCGCGCCCGCGCCACCTCCTGGCGCCCGCCATCGTCTTCGGCGTGGCGGCCATGGCCGGGGTCACCGGGCTGGCGTGGTGGCGCACGATCGATACGCCGGTCGAGGTGGCCGCCGCCGGGTCAGCGGACACCGAACCGGGCCCGCAGTCGGTCGCGGTCCTGCCGCTCGTCGACCTGAGCCCGTCGGGGGCCAATGCCTGGCTCGGCGACGGCCTGAGCGAGGAGCTGTCGACGCGTCTCGCCCAGGTGCCCGGTCTGCGTGTCGCTGCCCGCACGTCCGCGTTCGAGTTCCGGGGCAAGAACCTGGACGTGCGTCGCATCGGCCAGTCGCTCGGCGTACGCCACGTCCTCGAGGGCAGCGTGCGACGCGAGGGAGATGGCGTGCGCGTCACGGTGCAGTTGATCGACTCGCGGACCGGCTACCACGTCTGGGCAGGAAACTTCGATCGAGCGTGGCGCGACGTGCTCACGCTGCAGGACGACATCGCACGCTCCGTCACGGCAGCGCTGCAGGTCGTGCTCATGGACGCCAAAGGAGGCGTGGCTGCCGCACGCGCGACCTTGCTCGATGCGCGCGCGGTCGACCCGTACCTGGAGGGCCTGGCCTTGCTGCGTCAGCCGGGCGACCAGAGTTCACTGAGTGAAGCGCAGCAGGCGTTCCGGACTGCAATTGCCATCGCCCCGGACTTTGCGGGGGCGCACGCCGGATTGTGTCGGGCGCTCGCCCGGTCGTTCGACCAGAGCCGCGATCGTCGGGCGCTCGCCGAAGCCGAGGTTGCCTGCCAACGCTCGTTGGCGCTCGACGCAGCCCTGATCGATACCGAGAAGGCGCTGGCCGGGTTGTACGTCTCCGATGGCAAGTTCCGCCCGGCGGCCGACTCGTACTCGAGGGTGATCGCACGCAATCCCAGGGATGCGGATGCCCTCCTGGGCCTCGGTCAGGCGTATGAGGGGTTGGGACGTGCGCGTGAAGCCGAGGCGAGCCTGCGCAAGGCCACTGAGATCGAACCGGCCTACTGGAGCACGCACATGGCGCTGGGCCGCTTCCTGTTTCAACGGGGGCGCGCCGATGAGGCGCTGGCAGCGTTCAGTCGCGTGACGGAACTCGTCCCGTCGAGCGCCGTCGCGTGGAGCAACGTGGGTGCCGCGTTGCACCTGAAGGGTGAACTTGCGGCGGCCGAGAAGGCCTACGCGGCGTCGCTGAAAATCGAACCGTCGAAGGGTGCCTACTCGAACGTGGCGACGATCCAGTTCGTACTCGGTCGCTTCGAGGACGCCGCCCGCAATTTCGCGCGGGCCGTCGCGCTCGGGGAGCACGACCAGGTCGTCCACGGCAATCTCGCCGACGCCCTCTGGCAGATCGAGGGGCGCAGGGAGGAGGCAGTGCGCGTGTATCGACGGGCGATCAAACTCGCCGAGCAGGAGCTGGCGTCGACGCCGAACGACTCGATCCTGCGCGCACAAGTCGGCTATTACTACGGGCGCATCGGCGAAGCTCAGCGGTCGCTTGCATACCTCGACGAGGCCTTGCGCGCCGGTCCCGAGCTGCTGTACGTCCAGTACTACCGGGGTGTCGCGGCTGCGGATCGCGGCGATCGCGTTACGTCGCTCGAAGCGGTGTCGGACATGATCCGACTCGGGTATCCACGCGAACAGTTGCGTTCTGCACCGGAGTTCCGCAGTCTGTTGCACGATCCCGAGTACGTAAGACTGATGCAAGAGGGATGAGGAGATAATAGGGAGGAATCAACATGGCCGATGTAGACGTCGACGTGGATCAGGGCAAAATCGTGTGTGAACCTGCTGTGACCAACGTGAAGAAGAACGACAAGATCAAGTGGAAAAAGAAGTTTGTCGGCAAGGGGTTCCGTTTCGAACTGTCTTTCAAGAGGGATGCAAACTCGAGCACAAAGGGTCCGGACTGGCCGTTCGGAAATTCGCCGCCTCCAGCCCATGACAGTTCAACCGGCGTGGTCGATGATTTCACGGGTACCGTGGTCGATTTCGACGATGCGACCTACAAGTACACGGTCACCGTCGCTGGAAGTACTCCCCTCGACCCCATGATCATCGTCGGACGCGGCTGAGGGCGACGACACGGTGCTGACGGATCACGAGGGACTCAGTCGCTTCGAAAAATTACTGGGGATCATGACGCGCATCCGGCCCGGCGAAGGCCGGAGCGCGTTTCTCTTCTTCCTCCACGGTTTCCTGCTGCTCTCGTCGTACCAGGTCGTCAAGGCGCTGCGCGAGGCGCTGATCCTGACGAAGTTCTCGGCCGAGGTGCGCGCGTACGTCGTGGCGGTGACGGCGCTGGTCCTGATCTTCGTCGTCCCGTTCTACGGTTACGTGCGTCGACACGTCGACGGCGAGCATCTGCTTCGGGTCGTCACGCTGTTCTTCGTCGTGACCCTGCCGCTCTTTGCGGGCCTCGTCTGGGCGGGCGCGCCGATCGAGCTCATGTTCTACGTCTGGGTCGGCATCTACGGGCTGATGGTCATCTCGCAGATGTGGGCCTTCGCCGCCGACACGTTCAACATCAAGAGCGGCCAGAGGCTGTTTCCGGTCATCATGATCGGCGCCAACCTGGGCGCGCTCGCAGGCGCGAAGTTCGCGCAGTTCGCGGCGGCGGCACTGTCGGTGCCCGGGCTCATGATCTGCGCGACGGGCACGCTCGCGGCGACGATGCTGCTCGCGGGCCCCGAGCGGGCGTCGGTGCCCGAGGGTTCGCGCGCGGTGGCGGCCGAACACGGCAAGCCGGTGCCCCGTCTGCTCGGCGGCATCGGCCTGGTGCTGCGCGACCGCTACCTGCTGCAGATCGCGCTGCTCGCGATCCTGCTCAACTGGATCAACTCGACCGGCGAATTCATCCTCGCGGACTTTTTCAAAGGCGACGCCGCACGACGCGCCGCGGCCGACCCGACGCTCGACGTGGGCGCACTGATCACCGCGTACTACGGCAACTTCCAGTTCTGGGTCACGGTCGGCACGCTCGCGATCCAGTTGCTGTTCGTCGCGCGGATCTTCCGCGCCGTCGGCATCCGCGGCGCGCTGCTCATCCATCCGGGCTTCGTCGCGCTCGGCTACGGCCTCATCGCGCTGGCGCCGGTCCTCGGCGGGTTCATCCCGATCTTCACGCTGATCTTCTTCGTCAAGGTCATGGAGAACAGCATCGACTACTCGCTGATGAACACGACCCGGCAGGCATTGTTCCTGCCCGTCGACCGCGATTCCAAGTACGACGGCAAGACCGCGATCGACACGTTCTTCTGGCGGTTCGGCGACCTGATCCAGGCCGGCGCGATCTATGGCGGCACGCACTGGCTCGCGTGGGAAGCGCCGGAGTTCGCGCTGCTCAGTTTCTGCCTCGCCCTGGGTTGGATCGGCCTCGCGGTCGCGCTCGGTCGTGGCTACGGGGTGAAGGCCCAGGAGAACGTCATCAACGTCGCTCCGGAGGCGGTGGACACGATCCCCGACCTGCTGTATCTCCCGGGCCAGCGTTTCCTGCACCCGATTGCGCACACGGCGTTCCGGGATGCCGACCCGGGCGACGTGCTGCAGCTGCGGGCTTGCTGCGATGACGGCCAGCCCTTGCCCCGCTGGTTGCAGTTCGACCCGCGCCGGCGCGCCTTCGTGGGCACCGGGCCGACCACGGTCGAAGAACTGCGGATCACGGTCATCGCGAGCGACGTGGACGGAATGGAGGCGCGCAGCGTCTTCATGGTGCGCCGGGTCACCCCCGGCTGAACACCCGGGGTACGCCGCGGGCAAGTGACGGTTGTCGGCTTTGGCCGACATCTGCGCATCGACCAGGGCCGCTATCCTGTCGGCTCGGCTCTGGCGGTCTGCAAGGAATTTCCCCTCGGTGGCTACCGAAAGTCTGCACCTGTCCGCGCTGACCGCGAAGTGGCTGCAGGGTGGCGGCGAGATGGGGGAACTCATCCGCGCGAAGGACTGGTCGCGCACGTCGCTCGGCCCCGTCGGGGACTGGTCTCCGAGCCTGCGGACGGCGGCCAGCATCTGCCTCGGCTCGAAGTTCCCGATCCTGATCTGGTGGGGTCCGGACTTCACGATGCTCTACAACGACGGCTACCGGCCGATGCTGGGCACGAAGCATCCGCGATCGCTCGGCCAGAGCGGGCGCGAGTGCTGGTCGGAAATCTGGCACATCATCGGGCCGATGCTCGAGGGCGTCCGCAGCCGCGGCGAGGCGACCTGGTCCGACGACCAGATGTTGCCGCTGCACCGCCTCGGCTTCACCGAAGAATGTTATTTCACGTTCACGTACAGCCCGATCCGCAACGACGCGGGCGGCGTCGAGGGCGTGTTCTGCGCCGTCATGGAAACGACCGAGCGCGTGCTGGCCGCACGACGTCTCGCGACGCTGCGCGCGCTCGCCGCGAACGCGCCGGAAGGACACAACGCTACGATCGCCTGTTGTGACGCGGTCACGACGCTCGCCGCGACGCCGGAAGACACGCCGTTCGCCGCGATGTACCTGGTCGAGACCGACGGCACGACCTTGACTCGCGTGTCGGTCGCGGGCCTGCCCGGCGACGAAGCGACGCTGCCGGCGCTGGTGAGGCTCGACGCCCCGGCCGGCGAACTCGAACGCGTGCTCGCGTCGGCGTGCACCGTCGAATCCGCGAAATCCTGCCGGACGCTCGACGTCGAGGCGACTCCGCTGCCGCCGCTGCCGGCCCGTCCCTGGCCCGAACTCGTACGCACGGTCGCGTGCCTGGGCGTCACGCAACCCGGTCAGTCGCGGCCTTACGGGGTGCTGCTCGTCGGCATCAGTCCGCGCCGGCCGCTCGACCCGGCTTATCGCAGCTTTCTCGAACTGGCGGCGGGACACGTCGCGACGTCGATCGCGAATTCGCGCAGCCACGAAGAGGAACGAC
>DASUYI010000575.1:0-2645 GCA_036377475.1 Steroidobacteraceae bacterium
GCGCCGATCATCGCGAAATCGAGGGTGGGTGACAGCGCGAGCTGCCGGATGTCGACTCCGACGAGCTTGGGCAGCGGCGCGTACCCCTTGTCGACCAGCCAGTAGTACCAGGCGTCGAGGTTGTTCGGCAGGTGCCAGGACGAGGTGCCGCCGAGCCACCGCTCCTGGATCAGTCGCATGTAGCTTTCGCCGGACACGAAACTCACGCCGCCGGCGAGTGCGGCGGCCACGGCGAGCGCCTTCGCGCGCAGCATCCCGGCGGCCGCGGCGCCGCGGTCGTAGAGCGCATCGAGCACCACGCCGCAGGCCCGGCCCTCCGGGAACGGATGCTGTTCGTCGTTGACGAAGCGTCGCTTCATCGGGAACGCGACCAGCACTCCGAGGACCGAGAGCACGATCGTGAACACCATGACCTGCCAGAGCGGCAGCACGACGTTGGTCGCCCACATGTACGCGGCGATGCCCGAGGTGAGCGGCATGGTCATGTAACCTGCGGCGGTCGCGATCGACTGCACGCAGTTGTTCTCGAGGATGGTCATGTCGCGCGCGCCGAGGCGCGAGAAGACCCGGTACAGCGCGAAGGCCAGGATCACGGAGGTGAGGCCGACGCCGAGCGTCCAGCCGGTCTTGGCGCCGACGTAGAGGTTGGTCACGCTCAGCAGCCCGCCGAGCACGAATCCGGTCGTCGCCGAGCGCAGCGTGAGTTGCGCCATGTCGCCGCGGTAGACGTTCTCGAGCCACCAGCGGTCCTTCTGCTCGCGGCTCCAGTCGCGAACCTGCTCGGGCGTCAGCTGCTTGAGGGCCATGTGGACTCGTCGCGGCAAAAGTCGGCGGAGAATACCCCAGGGAACCGCTGATCGACCGGTACATGGGCGCGACCGTGTGCGATTCTCGCCGCGGGCGCGAAGCGAGGACCGCGAAGTGCGCGGTTCAGCGGCCGAGGTTCAGTGCGGCGGCCCAGGCGAGCACGATCAGCGTCACCGCGGCCAGGCCCGCGAGCGACTGGCCGAGCGTGCCGAGCGGACCACGGCGGAGCGCGAGCAGAAGTCCGGCGACGCCGCCCGCGACGAAGCCCGTGAGGTGCGCGAGCACGTCGGTGCGCTCGCCGCCGACACCCGTGAAGCCGAGCAGGCAGACGCCGGCGATCAGCGGCGCCCAGCGATATGCCCAGCGCTCGCCCTCGGCGGCGCGACGTCGCCAGGCATAGGCCGCGAGCAGGCCGAGCAATGCGAAGACGACGGTCGAGGCGCCGGCGGAGACGTGCCCGATCGGCTGGAACGAGGCGTTGCCGACGTTCGCGGCGGCGGCCGCGAGCGTGGCGGCCCCGAACGCCACGCCCGGCCCGAGCAACTGTGCTGCGAGCCAGCCGAAAAATGCCCCGAACCCGAGGTTGCCGAGGAGGTGGGCCACGTCGAAATGCAGCGTGAGCGCCGTGACGGCACGCCAGGCCTCGCCGGCGCGAAACGCGGCCGTGTCGAGCGCGCCCGCGGCGAGCCAGTTCGTGGACCATGCCTTCTGTCCGCTGAGCCACGCGATCGCCAGCAGCAGCAGCGCGTAGACCAGCGGACCGACCCACGCGTGCGGCTGCGGGCCCTCGAGGGGGCGCGCCCGTGCTTTCGGCGGGTTTTCGCGGTCGTACGTTCGCAGGTGGCGGACCGCGGCGGGCACGGACGCGGGCGCGACGAACAGGCTCCAGTTCGACCCGACGCCGACCACCTGCGACTCGATGCCGACCGCGTGCAGCATGAACGCGCGCTCGTCGCAGGCGGGACGCCAGTGCGACCGGTAGACCTCGACCGGCAGCTCGGGCAGCGCTGCGAAGGGGGGTGAGTCGTTCATTCGCGACGAGAAGCGTGGTGGCTCCGTCTCAGGGCTGCAGCGCGCGGTAAAGGAAGGGCAGGCTCAGGTCCATGCGGTAGTCGACGTCCGAGTGGTTGTCGTCGAACTCCTCGTAGTGGTGCGGGATGCCTGCGTTTTCAAGGGCCCGCGACAATTGCCGCGTGCCGTAGTGGATGTGGTACTGGTCGCGCCAGCCGCAGTCGAGGTAGATGCCCTGCAGTCTTCGCAGGTTCCGCGCGTAGCGCTGCACGAGCAGCACCGGGTCGTGCTGCAGCCAGCGCTTCCAGCGGTCCTCGAGCAATTCGCCCGACTCGAGGTGGAACGGAAGCCGGAATCCGTTCGGCGCGTCGGGGTCGGGGTCGTAGGTCGCCGCCATGCAGATGTTCATGATCGCGTGGCCCTCGTGCGGCGAAAGCTTCGGCTTTTTCCAGATGGCTTCGAGGAAGCGGCGGACTCGGCCGTCGTCGAACCCGTCGAGCATCCGCGCCTCGTCCTCGGCGTCGAGGCGGTTCGAGTACCGCCCGTCCTTGCGGGGCGGCCTGCGGTACTTGCCGAGTTCGTTCAACGTGTTCGGCCAGTCCGCGCGGTAGACGAAGTCGAAGTACGCATCCCCCGAATGATTCGCGATCGCGCCCCAGTGTGCGGTGTACTTCATGCCGTGAATCATCACGCCGTAGCCGCCCGAAGACTTGCCGAAACAGCCACGGTGCTCGCGCGCGGCGAGCGTGCGGAACTCGCGGTCGACGAGCGGGATCACTTCCTGCAGCAGGAAGTCGGCGTACATGCCGATCGCGGACGAGTTGACG
>DASUYI010000576.1:0-2377 GCA_036377475.1 Steroidobacteraceae bacterium
AGGCTCGCCCCGGCATGGAAGAAGTGCGCAGCGAGCAGCAGCAGCGCCAGTGTGGGAACGACCAGCAGCCCTCCGGAGCGCACGGTTCAGGCCCGGTCCCACATCAGGTCCGACTGGCGGGCGATCGCCGTCTGGACCATGTCCAGCAGCGGCACCGCGCGATGCCGCAGGCTGACCGGACGTTCGCGCGGCTCGTCGTCTTCCCGGCGCTCCGGGTCCGGTGGCGGCGGCGGTGACAATTCGTCGCCGTGCAGGGCGAGACCGCGCCGGAGGCTTTCGAGGAACCCCGGCAGCTCCGCGGCCAGCACGGCGCTCGGCACGGTGCCCGAATGCCCGCCCAGCCTGAGCAGGGTCACGGCGGACTCGCCCAGCATGACGAGTTGCGCATGCCGCGTCGAAAACTTCACCAGCATCGCTAGAGGAACCTCTCGATGTACGGAAACTGCCGCGCGAGCTTGACCCAGGCGCGCCACCAGAGCGACGCGTCCGGTTCGCTGTGCGCCTCGACCGGCGCTCCTTTTTTTTCCCCGAGCCAGCGCAGCTCACGGCTGCCGCGCCGCATCATAACGCGCCAGCTGCGGTCCGGCGCGAGGTCGCGCTCCATGCGCGTGGCCAGCTCTGCGGCGAGCGACTCCGATTCGAGCAGGACGGCCATCTCCGTGTTGAGCCGTGACGACCGGGGATCGAGGTTGAAGCTGCCGATCCACGCGAGCCGGCGATCGACGACCAGTGTCTTCGCGTGCAGCGCGTTGCAGCGCGAGGCCCTGTGGTGGCGCCTCGGCCGGTTGCCGAAGCGCTGATACTCGTGCAGCTCCACGCCGGCGCGCAGCAGCGCGCGCCGATACCGCGTGTAACCCGCGTGCACGGTCGGCACGTCGTTCGACGCGAGCGAGTTGGTCAGGATCCGCACGCGCACGCCGCGTCGCCGCATCCGGATCAGGTCGCCGGAGCCGTTGCGACCCGGTACGAAGTAGGCCGTGGCGGCCAGCACTTCCTCGCGCGCGTGCTCCCAGGTCTCCCTCAGCGCGTCGAGCATGATCTGCGGCGCGTCGCGACGGCGGCGCACACACGCCTTGCGCGGATCGTCGGCCAGCAGCGTCGTGCGCGCCCAGTGCACGGTGTGGTCGCCGCGCTCGAGCGTGTCGCGCAGCCCGTCGTGCTGTGTCCGGTAGAGCTCATGCAGCCGCGTGAATCGGGCCGCGCGCACGTAGCGCTCGATGCGTTCGCGCGCCATGTGGGCGTCGCGCTTGCCGAGCACGGTCTGCAGCGGCACGGCCAGGTCGCTCGACCAGTAGCGGTCGAAACACTCCTCGGCGTCGCGCGCGACGGGGCCGAGCAACAGGGCGTCGATGTCGGTGAAGTTCGACGCCTCGTGCGCCTCGAAATAATGGCCACCGATGTTGCGGCCGCCGACGATGGTCGCGACGCCGTCCACCACGAACAGCTTGTTGTGCATCCGGTGGTTGAGCCGACGGAACTCGAACGGCAGCTGCAGCGGCCGGGTCCAGCGCGGCCGCAGGCGGAACGGATTGAAGACACGGACCTCGGCGTTCGGCAGCGAGTCGAGCAGCAGCGGCATGCACTCGTCGGTACGCAGGCCGTTGTCGTCGATCAGCAGACGGACCTTGACGCCGCGCTCGGCCGCCGCGCGCAGCCGGTCCATCAGCACGATCCCGGCCTCGTCGTCGTCGTAGATATAGGTCTGTACGTCGATCCTGTCGCAGGCCTCGTCGGCCAGCACCGCACGCATCAGCAGCGCCAGCGGACCGGTGTCGAGCAGCACGCACGCCGACTGCCCGGGTCGCGTCGCGAACTCCTGCGGGTCGATGGCGCGCGCGAGCGACCCGCGAGAGTCGTCGTGCTGCAGTTCCTGCACCCGAGCGTCCATGGGCAAAATCGTAGCGGTTGGCGGGCAGCGCGACGACCGCAACGGGCAGTGGGTGGAGGCTGACAGCGGAAGAGAGAGAGTGGCCAGTGGCTAGTGTCTGGTCGGAAGGGGCTGCGTCGTGCGTGGGCGAAGTCGGCTTCCTACTAACCGCTAGCCACTAGCCACCAGCCACTAATCACTAGCCACTAGAGCCACTAGTCACTTTCTTCTCCGGCGCTTGCGCCGCCCAATTCCTCGATCCGGTCCGCGAACGTCGTCACGTCGATCGGCTTTTCGATGAACGCGCGGCAGCCGACCTCGATCGCCCGGACACGGTCGGCGGCGAGAGCGTGCGCGCTCACGGCGATGACCGGCGTGGGATCGGCCTGGTCGAGTCGTGCCAGGCTGGGAACGAAATCGCAGCCGTCGCCGTCGGGCAGCCGCAAGTCGAGCAGGATCAGGTCGAAGCGGGACGCGCCCGCGAGCGCGACCCCCTCCGCACCGGTGGGC
>DASUYI010000577.1:0-5258 GCA_036377475.1 Steroidobacteraceae bacterium
TGGCGCGTGCACGGCGAGGTGGGCGAATTCACGCTGGCGGACCTGCGCTTCACCGAGGGCGAGGCGCTCGAACTGGCCGGACTCGGCCGCCTGGACGGACGCGGCGAGACCGGTCAGCCCGTGATGGACGCCCTGCGACGCACGCAGGGTTGGGCCGTGGGGCTCTCGATGCTGCTGCACGCCGGGCAGGCGGCGCCGGCGATCGCGCGCGGACGTGCGCAGGCGCTCGCGGCGCGCGGCGAAGCCGGACAACGCAAGCTTTTTGCGTACCTCGCGCAGGAAGTGCTCGGCCTGCTGCCGCGCGAGCTCCAGGATTTCGCGCTGCGGTGCTCGATTCTCGCCGAATTGACGCCGGACCTCTGCGCGGCAGTGACCTTGCGCGACGACGCGGCCGACAGACTCGGTGAGCTCTATCGACGCGACCTGTTCCTGAGCGTGGTCGACGAAGCGGGCCCCGTGCTGCGCTTCCACGACCTGTTCCGCGAATTCCTCGAGGCGGAACTGTCGAGACGCCTGCCCGGCGAGGTGCGGACGTTGCACGAACGTGCCGCACGCGCCGAGGAGACGTCCGCGCGCGCGATCCATCACTTCCTCGCGGGCGGGCTCTGGGACGAGGCACTCTGGCTGATCCTGCGCGTCGGCGAATCGCTCGTCGCCGCCGGCGCCATCGCCACGCTCGAACGCTGGATCGACCAGGTGCCGGAGCACGTCCGTCGGGACGACGCCCACGTGTCCTACCTGCGCGGCTCCTGCGCGTGGCTGCGCTGGGACTGGGCCCGCGCACGACGCGAGCTCGCGCCGACCACCGTGGCGCTCAAGGCGCCGCTCGAGGCACAGAGCCGCGTGCGCGCCTATTTCATGCTGATCGACGCGCTCACGTCCTCGGGCGAAGTGGCCGAGGCCTGGCGGCGGCTTGACGAGCTGGCAGCGCTGCCGCTCGACGACCTCGGCCAGGCCGAGCACGCACTGCTGCGCGCGTGGTGTCGCGCCGCGGAAGGCCGACCGGCGCAGGTCGCCGAACACATGCGCGCGTTCGTCGAGCTGGCCGAACGCAATCCGGCGCTCGTCTGCCCGGTGACGGCAGGACGCATCCATTGCCTGCTGATCGGACTGCCCGGCATCGACGACGTGTTCGACCGTTTCGTCGCGGCGAGTCGCGACGTGCCGATCGACGGGCACGCGCCGTGGGAGCTCGCCGCGCTGACGGTCGAAGGCTGGGTCCACCTCTGGCACGGCCACGCGACCAACGCGCAGGCTGTCGTCGAGCGCGCCGAGGTGCTGCACCAGCAGTTCGGCAGCATCCGGCTGATCGGCGAGCGCCTGGGCCAGCTGCGCGCGATGCACGCCGCGGCGCGCGGGAAGCACGACGAGGCGCTCGCGATCGCGCGCCGGCACGTCGATGGCATGCGCGCGCCGGAGCTCGCGCCGCACCGGGCCGTCTGGTTGCGCGCGTACCAGCACGGCCTTGCGCGGATGCTCTGGATGGCGGGCCGCGAGGCGGATTTCCTGGCGATGATTCCCGCGCTCACGGCGCCTCGCACCGAACAGGAGTGGGGCTGGGTGGAGGTCGCGGCCGACGTGAGTCGCGGCCAGGCGGCCCTGCTGCGTGGGCAGCCGCGCGACGCCCTCGAACCGCTCGAACGTGCGTGCGCGAGTTACCCGGATCACTGCCTGCCCTCGGTGTTCTGCGATCCAAGGATCACGCTCTCGGCTGCATGGATTGCACTGCGTGAGCGGCGGCGCGCGTGGGAATGCTTCGAGCCACTGTATCGCGGTGCCGTCGAGCGCGATGAATACGGCCCGATCCTGCTCGATTCGCGTCGTCACGTCGTCGCGGTGCTCGACGCGTTGCAAGCGGATGTGCGCGAAGCGCCGCCCACCGTGCGTCTGCGGGAGCGACTGCAGGCCTGGACTCGCGGCGCCGACGCAGGCCCGAGCCGGGTCGCAGGACCGCTCGCTCGACTGACCGAACGCGAGCGCGAGGTGCTCGCAGCCGTGGCCGGCGGCGCGGGGAACAAGCACATCGCCCGGGCGCTCGACCTGAGCCTGCACACGGTCAAGCGTCACATTGCCAATATCCTGGACAAGCTCGACTGTGCCTCGCGCGGCCAGGCGGCCGAAATCTACCGACGCACGGCACCGGACTGAGCGGCCATGGCTCCCCGGAAAGGCAGTGGATGGCTCTTCACGGCGATCCGACGCGGGGTGCTGCGCTGCACACTGCCTTCGTGGACACCTCAAAGCTCGATTGCACGCCTGCGCCCGGCACCGACGAAACTGCCGTGGAATCCGGACTCGTGGGCCAGGCCGCCGTGGCCGCCTGGCTGGACGGGTTGTGCGCGCAATACACCGACGACGTGCGCTGGAGTGCCCCGCGGCGCGGCGTCTCGTACGTCGGTCGCGCCCGCGTGGAAGCGGCGCTCGCACGCGAACTCGCGGCCATGGCCGAGCCACGCGTTTGCGTGTTGCGTCGCTGCCCCGGGCAGGCGCAGACGTTTCACGAATTCACGATCCGCTTTCACCTGGCCGCGCCCGGCATCGAGGGCGTGCACTTGCCGCTGGGCGCCGAAGTCGAGCTCGAACGCCTGCGCGTGCTGACGCACGACGTCGACGGTCACGTCGCGGTCGAGACCTGCATCGAGACCTGGACCTCGCTCGCGCCACGGCCGCCGGAGGGTTGACGCCGGACGCGGATCAGGGCCCTCGCCGGTTCGACGTCGGCGACCGCCCCGGTCGATAATGGCCGGACGCCCATCCGCGCGGGAACTCCATTTGAGCATTGCCCTGCTGATCTTCGGCGCGACGATCGTCGCGAGCCTGGTGGCGCTGTACGCCGCGCCCGGCCTGCTCGAGCGCTGCCTGTTCCGTCCCTACTGGCTCGTCCGGAAGAGTCGGTACGACACCTTGATCACGAGCGGCTTCGTGCACGCCGACCTGCCGCACCTGATCTTCAACATGGTCACGTTCTGGTTCTTCGCGTTCCCGCTCGAGCGACGCATCGGCAGCACCGCGTTCGCCGTGCTGTATTTCTCGAGCCTCGTGCTCAGCGACCTGGGCACGTACCTCAAGCACCGCAACGACCCGCAGTATGCCTCGCTGGGCGCGAGCGGCGCGATCAGCGCCGTGCTGTTCGCCAACATCGTGTACTTCCCCACCCAGAGCCTGTTCATCATCCCGATTCCCGTGCCCATTCCGGCGCCGCTGTTCGCGGTGGGTTACGTCGCGTACTCGTGGTACTCGGCGCGGCAGGCGCGCGGCCGCATCAATCACGACGCGCACCTGGGCGGCGCGCTCTACGGCCTGCTGTTCGTGCTGCTGATCGACCCGCGCGCTTACGGTCGCCTGCTCGAATTCGTCGGGGGCTGAGCGGAAACGAGAACTGTGTCATGCCGGTGCAGCCCCGCACCGCGCAAAAACGCGCGCCGGCGGTGCGCTGCGGTAGACTTTCGCCGAGTTGTCATCAGGAGGGTCGCCATGCTGTTTCGCAAAGCCGTCGTCTACGCACTGTGCCTCGCCGTATTCAACCTCGGCTCACCGCTGGTCGCCCGCGCCGAACTCGTCGGTACGCTGCAGGCCGTCGAGGCGGGTACGCGTGCGGAGGACCTCGCAACCGTCAGCGCTGCGCTGGCGAAGCAGGAAGTGCGCGAGCAGATGGCGGCGCTGGGTGTCGACCCCGCGGACATCGATGCGCGCGTCGCGCGATTGACGGACACCGAGCTGCGCACGCTCGCCGACCGCATGGGCGAGATGCCCGCGGGCGGCGATGCGCTCGCGGTGATCGGCATCGTGTTCGTCGTGCTGGTGATCCTCGAGCTCGTCGGCGTCATCGACATCTTCAAGAAGACTTGAGGCGGGCGTCGCCGACGCACCACCGTCGCTGCGGGCTGCGCGGCGTCCGTCTGCGCGCGGGCGCCGCCGTCCTCACGACCCTGGTCCTCGTGGGCTGCGCCAGCAACGCGCGGCTCGCGGAGCTCGCGCGTCCGTTGCAACTTCCTGCCGTCGTCGAACTCGACTCGACGCCTTTCCATCCGCAGTCCGAGCAGCAGTGTGGCCCCGCCGCACTGGCGACCGTGCTCGAGGCCGCGGGGCACGCAGCGCCGCTCGACCGGCTGCAGCGCGAAATCTTCGTCCCGGGACGGCAAGGCTCACTGCAACCGGAACTGGTCGCGGCGATCCGCGCCCGCGGCTTGCTGCCGTACGAGCCCGGCGGTGACCTCGGTGAGCTGATCGCTGAACTCGCCGCGGGGCACCCGGTGCTGGTCTTGCAGAAGCAGGGCTTCGGGCCATGGCCCGCCTGGCATTACGCGGTCGCGATCGGCTACGACAGCGGGCGCGGGACGGTCCTGCTGCGCTCCGGCACGACCGAGCGTCTCGAACTGAGGGCGACCGTGTTCGACGCGACGTGGGGACGGGCCGAGCGGTGGGCGTTGGTCGTGCTCGAGCCGGGGCGGATGCCCGCGCGACCCGACCTCGAGCGTTACCTGCGCGCCGCCGCGTCGCTCGAAGCAGTGGGCCAACTCGACGCGGCCCGCGCCGCCTTCGCGGCCGCCGCGGACCACTGGCCCGACCAGCCGATGCCGCGACTCGGCCTGGCCAACATCGATGCGGCGCGCGGGCGCTGGAGCGAAGCGGAGCGTGGATACCGGGCCGTGCTCGCGCTCGAGCCGCGCCTCGCGGCGGCGCTCAACAACCGCGCCGAAGCGCTGAGCCGGCTCGGCTGTCACGAGGCCGCCCGCCACGTGCTCGAGCGGGGCGCTGCGCAGATCGATCCCGAGGACCCGCTGCGGCCGGCGCTGTCGCGCACGCTCGCGGACATCGAGGCGCGGGCCGCCGTCGCCGAGGCGGCCGACCCCGACGTCTGCGCGCGCCTCGGTCAACACTGACACCCGCGCTCGGCTCCGGAAGTCGTGCCGGTTTAAACTCTCTCTCATGACCCTGCGCGAGCGCGTCGAGGCGATCTTTCCGGAATGGGCCCGGTGGTACCCGAGCCTGTTCGACGCCGCGGTCGACCTCGGCGTGATCCGCGCGCGCGTCTGCGATCCGTCCACGTTGCTGCTGTCGAACCGTCACGCGGCCGTGCGCGCGGCCGCGGAACTCGAGCATCGCAAGCGCTGGAGCGCCGAAGAAAACGAGCCCGAGGACTGAGAAACCTCTGACTCGACCCCGCGGGTTGCGAAAAGGCTCAGTCCTGGGTGGGTGGCGGCGGACGGGCGTTGCGCTCGTCGCGATACAACCCGAGGATGAACTGGCCCGCTGGC
>DASUYI010000578.1:0-3410 GCA_036377475.1 Steroidobacteraceae bacterium
CGAGACGCAGGGCGTCGACTACCGTGACTACCGCGACGAGGTCCGTCGCGAGATGACGATGCAGAGCCTGCGCCAGCGCGACGTGCTCGCGCGCGTGTACGTCTCGCCGCGCGAGGTCGAGCAGTGCATCGCGAAGCGCAAGGCTTCGCCGAACGTGGACAACGAGTTCAACCTCGCGCACATCCTGGTCGCGATCCCGAGCACGGCCGACGAGCAGCAGATCGCGGAGCGCACCTCGCGTGCGCAGGCCGTCTACGCGCGCGCGAAGCAGAACGAAGACTTCGGCCAGCTCGCGATCACTTACTCCGATTCCGGCACGGCGCTCGAGGGTGGCGCCCTCGGCTGGCGCAAGGCGAGCCAGCTGCCGTCGTTCGTCGCCGAGATCATCCCGAACCTGCAGCCGGGCGGGGTCACGGAGCCGATCCGCACGCCGAGCGGCCTGCACATCTTCAAGGTGCTCGAGGTGCGTGGCGGCCAGGCGCCGGCGATGGTCTCGCAGGTGCACGCGCGGCACATCCTGATGAAGCCGAACGAGGTCGAGGACGACCAGACCGTGCGCCAGAAGCTCACGCAGATCCGCGAGCGCGTGCTCAAGGGCGAGAGCTTCGAGGCGATCGCGTCCGTCACCTCGGAAGACCCGGGCTCGGCCGCCGAGGGCGGCGATCTCGGCTGGACCGGCCGCGGCAGCTTCGTGCCCGACTTCGAGCGGCAGCTCGATGCGCTCGAGGAAAACCAGATCAGCGAGCCATTCAAGACCGAGTACGGCTGGCACATCATCCAGCTGCTCGGCCGTCGCACCTACGACGCGAGCGGCGACGTCACGCGCAACCGCTGTGTCGTGCAGCTGCGCGAGGCGCGCGCGGACGAGGAGACGGAGATCTGGCTGCGGCGGCTGCGCGACGAAGCTTTCGTCGAATACCGGATGTGAGCACGCGGCGCAGGACTGGCCGCCCCGTCGAGGCGCCGCTCCGGACGATCGCGATCACCATGGGCGAGCCGGCCGGCATCGGCCCGGACATCTGCTCGACGCTGCTCGAGGCTCCCCCTGCCGATTGTCGCGTGGTGCTGATCGGTGACGGCTCGCTGGTCGGCCGGTCCCGGCTCAAACGCGCGCCGAAGCCCCGCCTCCCGCTGTTCGACGCGACCGCCGAGCCGCGACCCGGCATCGAGTTGCTGCACGTGCCGCTGGCGGCGCCCGCCGTGCCGGGCCGGCTCGATCCCGCGAATGCGCGCTACGTGCTCGACACGCTCGACGCCGCGATCGGCGGCTGCGCCGCCGGCGCGTTCCACGCGATCGTGACGGCGCCGGTCCAGAAGTCCGTCATCAACGAGGCCGGCATCCCGTTCACCGGTCACACCGAATACCTGGCGCGCCAGACCGGCGTCCGGTTGCCGGTGATGATGCTGGTCGGCGCCGGCATGCGTGTCGCGCTGGTCACCACGCACCTGCCGCTCCGCAAGGTCGGCGCCGCGATCACCGCCGCGCGCCTCGAATCGGTGCTGCGCATCACCGAGTCCGACCTGCGCTCGATGTTCGGGGTGCGCAAGCCGCGCCTGCTCGTGCTGGGGCTGAACCCGCACGCGGGCGAGAGCGGCCACCTCGGCCGCGAGGAGATCGAGACGATCGAGCCCGTGCTCGCCGCCATGCGCGACGAAGGGCATGACGTGACCGGTCCCGTGCCGGCCGACACGGCCTTCCTGCCGGCGAAACTCGTCGGCTTCGACGCGGTCGTCGCGATGTACCACGACCAGGGCCTGCCGGTGCTCAAGTACGCGAGTTTCGGCCACGCGGTCAACGTCACGCTCGGCCTGCCGATCGTGCGCACCTCGGTCGACCACGGCACCGCGCTCGACCTCGCCGGTACGCGCAAGGCCGACACCGGGAGCCTGCGCGCCGCATTCGACCTTGCCCTCGACCTGAGCCGGCTCGTCCGCGCGCAGACGTCGCATTGGTGAACCACGCCAGGGCCTGCCAACGCTCATGGTCATGGGCTGCGTGCCTTTCCAATCGCCTGCGGCGAGGCGCAAAGCGCGGTCAATGTGTCGATATTGGCAAGCTTTGTAACGCCGCAGCAGGGATGGGAGAGGCACCCGATATTTGATTGGTATCCGTCGATGGGACTCATGCCAAAGAGTGTTAACAGGCCCTACCCCAAGAAGCGCTACGGGCAGCATTTCCTGCACGACCCGGGCACGATCGAGCGGATCGTGCGCGCGATCAACCCTCAGCCCGGCGACCGCATCGTCGAAATCGGGCCCGGGCGCGGCGCGATCACGGTGCCGGTGCTCGAGCGCGCAGGCGCGATCGACGTCGTCGAGATCGACGCCGACGTCCTGCCGCAACTCCAGGACCGCTGCGCCGGACGCGGCGAGTTGCGCGTGCACCTGGCCGACGCGCTCGAGTTCGACTTTCGTGCGCTGCGAGGCGCGGGCCCGCCGCTGCGGCTGGTCGGCAACCTGCCCTACAACGTCTCCACGCCGCTGCTGTTCCACTTCATCGCCCAGATCGATGCGTTCGCCGACATGCACTTCATGCTGCAGCGGGAGGTCGTGCTGCGGATGGCGGCGCGGCCCGACACCGGCGCCTACGGCCGCCTCACGGTCACGCTGGCCCCGCACGTCGCGGTCGAGCCGCTGTTCGACATCGGCACCGGCGCGTTCAAGCCGCCGCCGCAGGTGGTCTCGACGTTCTTCGCGCTGCACCCGCACCGGCGTCCGCCGTTCGACGTGGGCGAGCCGGCGGCGTACGCCCGCGTGGTGTCGGCCGCGTTTTCCAAGCGTCGCAAGACGTTGCGCAACGCGCTCGGCGGCCTGCTCACGCCGGAGCAGATCGTGGCGGCCGGCATCGACCCGGGCGTACGCGGCGAAACGCTGTCGCCGGCGCAATTCGGCGCGCTCGCGCGCCAGTGCGCGCAGGCCGGCGCACCGGGCGGCCCGGCGCCGTGACGCGACATCCCGGATTGTCCGCCTCCGGGTCCCGCCTATAATCGTTCGCAGGACCGGTGTTCCGTCCCCCGGGGCAGACGCCGGAGCAATCGCGGCCGACGGGAGTGGACCATGCGCGAATACAAGAAGATCCTGGCGTGCGTCGACCTGACGGACGGCAGCGAGCAGATCGCCGAGCGCGCGCGCGACATGGCCACGCGCTGTGGCGCGGCGGTGACGCTGCTGCACGTCGTCGAGTACGTGCCCGTCGAGCCGATGGGCGAGGCGCTGCTGCCCGCGGTGCAGATCGAGGGCGAACTGGTCGAGCGTGCGACGAAGCGCATCGCGGAGCTGGCGACCCGCGCCGGGCTCGAGGCCGCCCAACGCGTCGTGCGCGCCGGCAACATCAAGAGCGAGGTCGTCCGGATCGCGCAGGAGACCGGCGCGGACCTGATCGTGCTCGGCAGCCGCGAGCGACACGGCGT
>DASUYI010000579.1:0-6345 GCA_036377475.1 Steroidobacteraceae bacterium
GCGACGCGGAAGAAGGCGGCTTGAGGAAGTGTCCAGTGTCTAGTGTCTAGTGTTCAGTAGGAGCGGAGGCGCCGCTCGCCGACGCAATCTGCTTCCTACTAACGGCTAAACACTGAACACTGGACACTGGACACTATTCCACGACCACCGCCGTGCCGCTCGCCGAAACCATCAGCATGCTGTTGGCCTGGCCGAGCACTTCGTAGTCGAGGTCGACGCCGACGACCGCGTTCGCGCCCAGCGATCGCGCCCGCTGCTCCAGCTCGTCGAGCGCGATTTCCCGCGCGCGCTGCAGTTCACGCTCGTACGTGCCGGAGCGGCCGCCGACGATGTCGCGGACGCCGGCGAACAGGTCCTTGAAGACGTTGGCGCCCATGATGGCCTCGCCGGCGACGACGCCGAGGTAGCGGACGATCCGACGGCCTTCGATCGAGGGTGTGGTGGTGACGTCCATGAGGAAAGTGTCCAGTGGTCAGTGGCTAGTGTCTGGTAGGAAGCCGACGAGGTCGGCGCGGCGGCACAGCCGCCTTCCTACTGAACACTAGACACTAACCGCTAGCCACTTGCCGGGCTAGGCTTTGCCTAGCCCGGCACGGCGACGCCGCGGCGCTGTCCCTGCTCGGGTGGACCGAACCATCCGGCCAGCCGGCGATAGGCGTTGCCGACCGCGCCGTCGGGCTCGAACGGCTTCCACTGGCCCTCGGGCTGCGCGAGCCGGTTCGCCAGCACCCACATCACGGCCGCGTTGAACCCGAGCCCGACGTGGCTGCCGGGCACCCAGATGTTCTCGTGCTGGTCGTCGTCCGTGTCGTCGATGCGCGCCGCTTCGGGGGGCACGACCCCGTCCGTCATCGAGAAGATGCACGTCGACGGCACGGGTGGCGGGGAGCGCAGCACCTTCGATCGCACGTTCGCCAGGTGCGCGACCGGCCCCATCGGGTGCGCGAGGTACCGGTAGATCGCCTTGACCACCAGCGGCACTTCGTACTCGTTGACCGAGAACCGCATCGGGCTGCCCAGCGAGACGACGCTGCGGACGCATTCCGGGGCGCAATGCGCCGCGTAGAACGCATACACGCCACCGAGGCTCCACCCGACGATGCTCACCTTGCGCTTGTGGCGGTGGTGCATGTAACGAAGCTTCTGCTCGAGTGCGTGGCTGAACTTGAGCTTGAAGCCGGTGTTCTGCCCGAAGCCCCAGGTCTCGACGTGATAGCCACGGGCGCGCAGGAACGCGCTCAGGCCGATCAGCGTCGAATCCCCCGCCGTGAATCCCGGCACCAGCAGGACCGGGTGCCCGTCGCCGGCCGGGGTGTTGAGCAGTACCGGGAACAGCGCCGGCAGCAGCGCGATCTCGAAGAGGGCGCGGCCCTCGAGCATGGTCCACAACGCCCTCGGCGGCCTGGGGATCCGCGAGCCGTTTGCTATCGCCACTCTGTGCCCCGTTGCTGTATTCGTTCTAATGTGGTTGGCTGCAGCGCAGCAATACTAGCAGGACGGGCCACGTTGCGGCGACTCCCGCGAGTAGGCAAGCTGCCGCATCTTGGTCGTGCGGCGCCTTGCCGTTTCGGGAGTTTTCGATGCCGGTCCACGCTCGAATCTGGACGATCCTTGCCTGTTCCCTGCTGAGCCTGAGCCCGATCACGCACGCCGTCGAGCGGTCGGAGGTACCGGAGAAGTATCGGTGGGATCTGTCGGCGCTGTATCCGGACGAGTCGGCGTGGACGGCGGCCAAGCAGGACTTCGTGAAGTCCATACCGGGTGTCGCCGCCCACGAGGGGAAGCTCGGTGAGTCTGCAGCGAGTCTGCTCGGCGCCATGACGGCCTACGAGCAGGCGGTCCGGCAGGCCGAGCGACTCTATTCGTTCGCGGTCCAGCGCTACAGCGAGGACACGCGCGTCGGGCGCACGATGCAGATGCAGCAGGAGATGTCGCAGGTCTACTCGGACTTCCAGTCCGCGGTGTCCTTCATGCGTCCGGAATTGATCGCGGTCGGACGCGGGAAGATCGACGAGTACCTGAAGACCGAGCCCAGGCTCGCGCAGTACCGGATGTACTTCGACGACGTACTGCGGGCGACGCCACACACGCTCAGCCCGGCGGAGGAAAAGGTGCTGGCGCGGATGTCGGTCCTCGGTGAGGCGGGCGACACGGTCCAGTCGGTGCTGCGCAGCGCCGACCTGCCGTTCCCGGAGGTCACGTTCTCCGACGGCCAGAAGGTGCGTCTCGATGCGGCGGCGTACGAGAAATATCGTGCCTCGCCGAACAAGGCTGACCGCGACCTCGCGTTTCGCTCGTTCTGGACCACGTACAACGACTTCAAGCGCACGTTCGCCGCGACGCTCAACTCGCACGTGCTGTCGCACGTGACGTACAAGGACGTCCGCAAATTCCCGAGCTCGGTCGACGCTGCGCTCTTCGACTACAACATTCCGCGCAGCGTCTATCGGCAGCTGCTCGACGACGTGCACACGAACCTGCCGACGCTGCATCGCTACCTGAAGCTGCGGCAGCGGATCATGGGCGTGGGCCAGCTGGGCTACGAAGACCTCTACGCGCCGATCGTGCAGAAGGTCGAGCTCAGGTACACGCCGGAACAGGCGATGCAGATGACGCTCGATGCGTTCGCGCCGCTCGGCGACGGGTACGTCGGGACGCTGCGCAAGGGCTATGCGGACCGCTGGGTCGACTTCATGCCGAGCGTGGGCAAGGAAGCCGGCGCCTACAGCAACACGGTCTACGGCGTGCACCCCTACCAGCTCATGAACTTCAACGGCGCGTGGACCGACGTCTCCACCCTCGCGCACGAGTCCGGGCACTCGATGCATTCGTTCATGTCGAACGAGAAGCAGCCCTGGGCGACCTCGAACTACTCGACCTTCGTGGCGGAAGTCGCCTCGACGCTCAACGAGAACCTGCTGCTGCATCACGTGCTCGACCAGACCCGCGACGACCGCACGCGACTGTTCCTGCTCTCGAGCTACCTCGACAGCATGCGCACGACGCTGTTCCGCCAGACGCTGTTCGCCGAGTTCGAACTCAAGATCCACGAGATGGTCGAACGCGGCGAGCCGCTCACGGGCGATTCGCTCAATGCGCTCTACCTCGGGCTGCTGCGCCAGTACTACGGTCACGACGCCGGCGTCGTGAAGGTCGACGAGCACTACGGCGCCGAATGGGCCTTTATCCCGCACTTCTACAGCAACTTCTACGTCTACCAGTACGCCACGAGCATGATCGGCGGCATGCAGCTCGCCGACGGCATCATCGGCGCCCAGGCGAAAAAGTCCGGGGCGTGGACCCGGAATCGCGACGCGTACCTGCGGCTGATGTCGGCCGGGTCGTCGAAGTACCCGGTCGAGCTGCTCAAGGACGCGGGCGTCGACATGACGACGTCGGGCCCGTTCAACGCGGCGATGCGCGAGATGAACACCATCATGGACGAGATCGAACGCATCTACGCCAAGGGCACGGTCAAGTGAGCGACGCGCGCGGCCGCAGCAAGCCGGCGCGCTCGCTCTACGCCGGGCTCAGGCAGCTCGGCCACGCGACGACGCAGCCGGCGACGCCCGCGGAAGCCGTGCTGGAGCGCGTGCCGAACCCGCACCCACGCAAGGTCTACCTCGCGCGGTTCGCGGCGCCGGAGTTCACGTCGCTGTGCCCGGTCACGGGCCAACCCGACTTTGCGCACCTCGTGATCGACTACGCGCCGGCGAAGTGGCTGGTCGAGAGCAAGTCGCTCAAGCTCTACCTCACGAGCTTCCGCAACCACGGCGCGTTTCACGAGGACTGCACGATCGCGATCGCGGACCGGCTGGTCGAATTCCTGCAGCCACGCTGGCTGCGCATCGGTGGTTACTGGTATCCCCGTGGCGGCATGCCGATCGACGTGTTCTGGCAGACCGGCCGACCGCCTCCCGGGCTGTGGGTCCCGGAGCAGGGCGTGCCCCCGTACCGCGGTCGCGGCTGAGTTCGTCGCAGCCGATGCGCTCGGGCGGCGTCGCGCTTTTTCCGCGCGTGAGAATTTCAGGTTCAGGAGAGAGGTTTCGATGACATCGCTACGCACGATGATTGCGGCCGTGCTGCTCACGGTTGCTGCCGGCCAGGTCGCCGCACAAACCACGATCTCGCCCGAGACTGCGCCGTCGCCGGTCGTGGCCGCGCGCGAAACGCCCGCCAAGCGCGCGGCCGTCGATTCGGTCGATCGACACGCCACGGACCTGACCTCGCTGTCGGACCGGATCTGGGCCTATGCCGAAACGGCACTGCGCGAGCACAAGTCGGCGGCAGCACTGGCCGACTACGCCGAGCAACAGGGCTTCAAGGTCGAACGCGGCGTCGCGGGCATGCCGACCGCGTTCGTGGCGACCTACGGATCGGGTCGTCCGGTCATCGGCATCATGGGGGAGTACGACGCACTGCCCGGCATTTCGCAAAAGGCGATCGCGGTCAAGGAGCCGCTGCAGTCCGGCGCGGGCGGTCACGGCTGCGGTCACAACCTGTTCGGCGCCGCGAGCCTCGGTGCGGCAATCGCGATCAAGGAGCAGATCGCCGCCGGGAAACTCAAAGGCACGGTCAGGTTCTACGGCACGCCCGCCGAGGAGAACTACGGCGGCAAGGTCTACATGGCGCGCGAGGGTCTGTTCGACGGCATCGACGCGGTGCTCGCCTGGCATCCCGGGGACGAGACGCAGGCCGACATGGTGTCGAGCCAGGCGATGGTCGATCTCAGCGTCGAGTTCCGCGGCAAGGCGGCGCACGCCGCGAGCGATCCGTGGAATGGCCGCAGCGCGGTGGACGCGGTCGAGTTGTTCACCGACGGCGTCAACCTCATGCGTGAACACATCAGGCCCACCTCGCGCATGCACTATACGATCGCGGCGGCCGGCGACGTGCCGAACGTCGTGCCGGAATACGGCCGGGTCTGGCTCTGGTTGCGCGACTGGAAGCGCGACGAAGTCGAAGGCCTGCTCGCGCGCACGCGCAAGCTCGCCGAGGGCGCGGCGACGATGACCGAGACGCAGGCGACCGTGACCGTGCAGGGCGGTTCGTGGGACATGCTCGTCAACGAGACCGGGGCGCGCCTGCTGCACTCGAACCTGCTCTGGCTCGGCCCTGCCACGTACACCAACGAGGAACAGGCGTTCGCAAAGCAGATCCAGAAGGCGACCGGCGTGCCCGAGGTCGGCATGCTCCCCGGCATCCACCCGCTCGAGAACCAGCCGCAGGAAGGCGGCTCGACCGACGTCGCCGACATCAGCTGGGTCGCGCCCACGCTGCACGTGACGGTCGCGACGTCGCCCAAGGATGCGCCGTGGCACGCGTGGCCGGTCGTGGCGACGTCGGGCATGTCGATCGGACACAAGGGCATGCTGCGTGCCGCCAAGGTGCTCGCCGCGACGATGGTGGACCTCTACGAGCAGCCGAACACGCTCGCTGCGGTGCGGGCCGAATTCCAGGCGAAGAAAAGCGACACGGTTTACAAGGCCTACGTGCCGAACGGCCCACCGCCCGTGCCGAAGGACTGAGCCCCGCGTGCTATAGTCGCGCCCCTCCATGGTGGCTCGCGTCGGATCCCTCGCGACGGTCAGCCGTAAATCCCGCCAGGCCCGGAAGGGAGCAACGGTAGCGGCCACGCCGGGTGCCGGGGGTATTCTGGCGCGGGCCGCCGCCTTCCACCGGCCGCCGCCGTTCCACGGGAGCGCATCCGTCCGCCGATGAGTTACCTCGTCCTCGCCCGCAAGTGGCGCCCGCGTTCGTTCGACCAGCTCGTCGGCCAGGACCACGTCCGCCGCGCGCTCACGAACGCGCTCGACTCGGGGCGCATCCATCACGCGTTCCTGTTCTCGGGCACGCGCGGCGTGGGCAAGACGACGATCGCGCGCATCTTCGCGAAGTCGCTCAATTGCGAGCGCGGCATTTCCTCGACCCCGTGCGGCCAGTGCCCGACCTGCGTCGACATCGACGCCGGCCGATTCGTCGACCTGCTCGAAGTCGACGCCGCCTCGCGCACCAAGGTCGACGACACGCGCGAGCTGCTCGACAACGTGCAGTACGCGCCCGCGCGCGGACGCTACAAGGTGTACCTGATCGACGAAGTGCACATGCTCTCGACGCATTCCTTCAACGCACTGTTGAAGACGCTCGAGGAGCCGCCACCGCACGTGAAGTTCCTGCTCGCGACGACCGACCCGCAGAAGTTGCCGGTCACCGTGCTCTCACGCTGCCTGCAGTTCCACCTGCGCCGACTGCCGCTGCCCCTGATCTACGAGCGTCTCGCGATGATCGCGACGGCCGAAAACGTAGAGTTCGAGCCCGGCGCGTTGCGGGCCGTCGCGCGCGGCG
>DASUYI010000580.1:0-6114 GCA_036377475.1 Steroidobacteraceae bacterium
GCAGCCGGCATTGGATATCCCGGCTGCATTGATGCGCACGGCCCCTCCCGCCCTGCCGGAGGTCGCGGAGCTGGACGCGGTGCGTCACTACACGCGCCTGTCGCAGCTCAACTTCTCGATCGACACGCACTTCTATCCGCTCGGCTCGTGCACGATGAAGTACAACCCGAAGGCGTGTAACCAGTACGCGATGCTGCCGGAGCTGCTGAACCGCCACCCGCTCGCGCCCGAGTCGACGGGGCAGGGCATCCTGCAGATCTTGTTCGAGCTGCAGGAGATGCTGAAGGAAGTCACGGGCATGCGCGGCGTGTCGCTCACGCCGATGGCGGGCGCGCAGGGCGAGTTTGCCGGTGTCGCGATGATCCGGGCCTACCACCGCAACCGCAAGGACCTCGCCCGCACCGAGATCATCGTGCCCGACGCGGCCCACGGCACGAACCCGGCGACCGCGACGATGTGCGGCTGCACGGTGCGCGAGATCCCGACACTGTCGAACGGTGACATCGACCTCGAGGCGCTCAAGGGCGTCGTCGGTCCGCGGACGGCAGGCATCATGCTGACCAACCCGTCGACGATCGGCGTGTTCGAGCGCCGGATCCGCGAGGTCGCGGGGATCGTCCACGGCGCGGGCGGCCTCTTGTACTACGACGGCGCGAACCTCAACGCGATCCTCGGCAAGGTCCGTCCGGGCGACATGGGGTTCGACGTCATCCACATGAACCTGCACAAGACCTTCTCGACGCCGCACGGCGGCGGCGGCCCGGGGTCCGGTGCGGTCGGCGTGAGCGAGCGGCTGCTGCCGTTCCTGCCCGTGCCGATCGTGGGTCGTGACGGCGACCGTTTCCGCTGGCTCGACGAGCAGGACGTGCCGCAGACCATCGGCCGGCTCTCGAACTTCATGGGCAACACCGGCGTGCTCCTCCGCGCTTACGTCTACATGCGCATGCTCGGTCGCGACGGCATGCAGCGCGTCTCGGAGTTCGCGACGCTCAACGCCAACTACCTGATGGCGCGGTTGCAGGCGGCCGGGTTCGAGGTGGCGTATCCGGAGCGTCGCGCGAGTCACGAGTTCATCGTCACGCTGCGCAGGGAGGCGCGCGACTGGGAAACCAACGCAATGGACTTCGCGAAGCGGTTGCTCGACTACGGCTTCCACGCGCCGACGACCTATTTCCCGCTGCTCGTGCCCGAGTGCCTGCTGATCGAGCCGACGGAAACGGAGTCGAAGGAGGAACTCGATGCGTTCGTCGACGCGATGATCGCGATCCGCAAGGAGGCCGAGACCGAGCCCGCGAAGCTCCAGGGCGCGCCGTGGACGCTGCCCGTGCGGCGACTCGACGACGTCCGCGCCGCGAAACAACTGGACCTGACGTGGAAGGCCTCTTGAGTCAGTGGCTGGTGACTAGTGGCTAGTGACTAGCAAGAAGGCCGGCGAGGCATGCGTCACGCACGCATGCCGGCCGGTCCGTTGCCATTAGATGCGAGGCACGCTTCCGCATACACTGCTGATCCCATCACTGGCCACTGGCCACCAGCCACTAGTCACTTCCTGCATGACTGCCCTCATCTGCGGCTCGATCGCCTTCGACACGGTCATGGTCTTCCACGGCCGCTTCCGCGAGCAGATCCTCGCGGACCGGATCCACATGCTGAACGTGTCGTTCCTCGTGCCGAGCATGCGGCGCAACTTCGGCGGCTGCGCGGGCAACATCGCCTACAACCTCAGGCTGCTGGAGGAGGACGGGGCGCCGATGGCGACGGTCGGGCACGATTTCGAGCCGTACCGGCGCTGGCTCAAGGCCTGCAACGTGAGCCTCGACTTCGTGCGCGAGCTCGACGATCAGTTCACTGCGCAGGCGTTCATCACGACCGACCTCGACTCCAACCAGATCACCGCGTTTCACCCGGGCGCGATGGCCAAGTCGCACCTGAACCCGGTGCCGACGACTGCCGGCGTCACGCTCGGCGTGGTCGCCCCGGACGGCCGCGACGGCATGTTGCAGCACGCCGCGCAGTTCGCGGCGGCCGGCATCCCGTGGCTGTTCGACCCGGGACAGGGCCTGCCGATGTTCGACGGGCCGGAGCTGCTCGGTTTCCTGCGCCAGGCGACGTGGGTCGCGGTCAACGACTACGAAGGCCAGATGCTGCAGGAACGCACCGGGCTGAGCGCGGCCGACGTTGCCGCAGAAGTGCAGGCCTACGTCGTGACCAAGGGCGCCGAGGGCAGCGTCGTCTACGCCGACGGGCGGGAGTACGTGATCCCGGCAGCCCGGCCGGACGACGTCAAGGACCCGACCGGCTGCGGCGACGCCTATCGCGCCGGCCTGCTGTACGGGCTCATGAATGAACTCGACTGGGAGACCACGGGTCGGATAGCTTCATTGATGGGAGCGATCAAGATCGCCCATGCCGGCACGCAGAGCCATCGATTCGACATGAACGAGTTCACGACCCGCTTCCGCGCGGCATTCGGCCGCGACCTGTGACCCGCCCCAGGCACGCTGCGGCGTCGCGGGTGTCGCGCTGGCTGGCCGCCGTGCTGACGGCCGCCGTCGCCGCGAACGCCGCCCTCGCGCAACCCGAGCCGCCGCCGACGGTGCAGCCCGCGCCGGCGACCGGCATCGGCCGACCGATCGAGGAGAACCCGGCCTGGGATCGCACGCTCGAGCGCATCGCGGCCTCGGTCGTCTCGATCGAGATCGACCAGACGCGCGCGTTCGACACCGAGTGGAACCAGTCGAGCCAGGCGACCGGCTTCGTCGTCGATGCCGAGCGCGGCCTGATCCTGACCAACCGGCACGTCGTGACGCCGGGGCCGGTGGTCGCCACGGCGATCCTCCAGAACCGCGAGGAAGTCGAACTGCGCGCGGTCTACCGCGATCCGGTCCACGACTTCGGCGTCTACCGCTACGACCCGGCGAAGCTCCGCTACGTCAAGCCCGCGGCGCTGCCGCTGTATCCGGATGGCGCGAGGATCGGCACCGAGATCCGCGTCGTCGGCAACGACGCGGGCGAGCAGCTCTCGATCCTCGCGGGCACGCTCGCGCGCCTCGACCGCGAGGCGCCCGAGTACGGCGTCGGCAAGTACAACGACTTCAACACGTTCTACATCCAGGCGGCCTCCGGCACCTCGGGCGGGTCGTCGGGCTCACCGGTCATCGACATCCGGGGCCGCGTCGTGGCGCTGAACGCGGGCGGCAGCAACGGCGCGCAATCGAGCTTCTACCTGCCGCTCGGCCGCGTGCAGCGTGCGCTGCAGCTGATCCAGAAGGGGCAGCCGGTCCCGCGCGGCACGCTGCAGACCGTCTTCGCCTACACGCCCTACGACGAACTGGTGCGGCTCGGCTTGCAGCCGGAAACCGAGGGGGCGTCGCGGCGCGCGCACCCCGAGCTCACGGGCATGCTCATCGTCGACGAAGTGCTGCCGGGCTCGACCACCGAGGGCAAGCTGCAGCCGGGCGACATCCTCACGCACGTCAACGGCCGGCTGCTGACGACGTTCGAGCCGCTCGAGGAGATTCTCGACGCGGCGGTCGGGCGCACGGTCGACATCACGGTCGAGCGCGGTGGCGAACGCATCGCCCAGACGCTGCCCGTCGGCGACCTGCATGCGATCACGCCGGCCGAATACTTCGAGTTCGGCGATGCCGCGGTGCACGCGCTCTCGTACCAGATGGCGCGACACTTCAACGCCCCGGTGCGTGGCGTGTTCGTCGCCAATCCCGGCTACGTCCTCAACGCGGCGGGCGTGCCGCGCGGCGCGCTGATCACGAGCGCCGGCGGCAAGCCCGTCGCGACGCTCGACGACTTCGTGCAGGTCGTCGCCGCGCTGCCGCACGGCGAGCGCGTCACGCTGCGCTACTCGACGCTCGACGACCCGAAGGGCTCCGAGACGCGCGTGATGCGCATGGACCGCACCTGGTTCCCGGCGCAGCTCTGCCGCCGCGACGACCAGACCGGACTCTGGCCCTGTGAACCCAAGGCGGGCCCGGGGACGCCCGCGGCGCGGCAGGAACCCGCACGGACGTCGTTTGCGGCGGGCAATGACAAGCTCGCGAACGGGATCGCCAATTCCCTCGTGCTGGTCTCGTTCGACATGCCGTTCTCGGTCGCCGGCATCACCGAGCGCAACTACCACGGCACCGGAGTCATCGTCGACGCCGAGCGCGGCCTCGTGGTGGTCGATCGCAACACGGTGCCCGTGGCGCCGGGCGACGTCCAGCTCACGTTCGGCGGCTCGGTCGAGGTGCCGGGGCGCGTCGAGTACGTCCACCCGCTGCACAACCTCGCGATCGTCTCGTTCGACCCGGCGTTGCTCGACGGGTCGCCGCTGCGCGCGGCGCGGTTCGACCAGTCCGATCTCGTCCCGGGCGAGCCCGTGACCGTCGTGGGCCTGAGCGCCGACTCGCGGCTGCGCTCGCTCGCGACCTCGGTCGCGCAGATCGACGACGTGACGTTCCCGTTGTCGCGCACGCTGCAGTTCCGCGACGCGAACCTTGAGGTCGCGACGCTCGTGAATTCGCCGGCCGATTTCGACGGCGCGATCGTCGGTCGCGACGGCCGGGTGCGCGCGCTCTGGTCGACGTTCGCGACCGAAGGGGCGCGCGACAGCGCACAGGTGGGGCGCGGCATGCCGGCATCGATCGTGCTCGAGGCCGTCGCGGCGGCGCGGTCGGGCAGCCCGTTGTTTTCGCTCGAGACGGAATTCGAGGCGATCCCGATCTCGACCGCGCGCGAGCTGGGCCTGCCCGCCGAGTGGGTGCCGAAATTCGAGTCGCGGAACCCGGAACATCGGCAGGTGCTCGCGGTGGCGCGAGTGGCCGCCGGATCGGCCGCCGCCGGCGTGCTCAAGGAAGGCGACCTGCTGCTCGCCGTGAACGGCGAGACGCTGAACCGCTTCCGCGAGGTCGAGCGGGCGACGCAGGCGCCGCGCGTGCGGCTCACCGTGCTCCGTGACGGTGCAGAGCAGGTGCTCGAAGTCGAGACGGCGCCGCTGCTCGGCGAGGACATCGATCGGATGCTGCTCTGGTCGGGCGCGGTGATCCATGCACCGCATCGCGCGATGGCGATGCAGCGCGCGATCCCGCCCGAGGGCGTGTTCGTCGCGTATTTTTCGTACGGATCGCCGTCCACCCGGCACGGGCTGTACGCGGGCCGGCGCATCATCGAGGTGGACGGCAAGCCGACGCCGGACCTCGACGCGTTCATCGCGGCAGTCCAGGGCCGGCCGGACCGCTCGTCGGTGCGTCTCAAGACGGTGACCTGGAACGGCACGACCGGCGTGACGACGCTGAAGCTCGACCAGAACTACTGGCCGACGTACGAACTGCGCCGCACGCCGACGGGCTGGGAGCGCCGTCCGATTTCGTGAGCACCTGAGCAACCTCTCCAAATCAGAGGTTCCCAACTGCGCGGAATTCGGCGTTTGCGTATGATTCGCGCCCTATGGTGACCGCCCGGCTTCCGCAGGACGAAATCGACCAGGCCGTCGAGGCCTTGCGCGAAGGCGAGGTCGTCGTGTTCCCGACCGAGACCGTCTATGGACTCGGCGCCGATGCGCAGAATCCGGATGCGGTCCGCAAGATCTTCGAGCTCAAGGGCCGGCCGGCGACCCACCCGCTGATCGTGCACATCGACCACGCGCGCGCGCTCGAGCGCTGGGCGCTGAGCGTGCCGCCGGAGGCGGCCGCGCTCGCCGAGAAGTTCTGGCCGGGTCCACTGACGCTGGTGCTGCGGCGCGCGCCCGCGGTCGATCTCGCGATCACGGGCGGGCAGGACACGGTCGCCGTGCGCCTGCCTGCCCACCCGGTCGCCCAGCAGCTGCTGCGGGCGTTCGGCAGCGGCATCGTCGCGCCCTCGGCCAACCGCTACGGCCGCATCAGTCCCACGCGCCCCGAGCACGTGCGCGAGGAATTCGGCGACGCCGTGCGGATCGTGCTCGACGGCGGCGACTCGAAGATCGGGCTCGAGTCGACGATCGTGTCCTGCATCGACAGCGTGCCGCGCATCCTGCGGCCGGGCGTGCTGACGCTCTCGCAGCTGCGCGTCGTCGTGCCCTCGCTCCAGCCGGGCCCCGACGCACTCGCACCGCGCGTGCCCGGCAGCGACACCAAG
>DASUYI010000581.1:0-4169 GCA_036377475.1 Steroidobacteraceae bacterium
CGCTCGCCGGTTGCGCCAGCAGTCCCACCCCACCGTCCGCGGCGGGCCCTGCGGCATCGTCCCCGGTTGCCGCCCCCGCGCAGGCCGAATCGCAGGAACTGCAGGGATTGTTCGAGGAGTACTTCGAACGGCTGCTGGAACTCAACCCGCTGCTCGCGACCTCGATCGGCGATCCGCGCTACAACGACCGTTTCGTGGTGGGGATCGCCCCCGAGGTGATCGAGCAGGAGCAGAAGCTCGAGCGTGACTATCTCGCGCGCATCCAGACGATCGACCGGTCACGCCTCACGCCGCAGGAGCAGCTGTCGTACGACATCTTCAAGTCGGACCGCGAACTCGAGATCGAGGGGTTCCGGTTCCCCGGCGAGATGCTCCCGCTGAACCAGTTCTACTCGACGCCGAACCTGTTCGCGCAGCTCGGCTCCGGCAGCGGCATGCAGCCGTTCAAGACAGTGAAGGACTACGACGACTTCCTGAAGCGGCTCGACGGGCTCGTGCAGTGGACCGACCAGGCGATCGTCAACATGCGCCTCGGGGTGCAGCGCGGCTACACGCTGCCGAAGGTGCTCGTCGAGAAGACGTTGCCGCAGCTCGAGGCGCACGTGGTCGCGAAACCCGAGGACTCGCTGTACTGGGGACCGATCACGAACCTGCCCACGGACTTCTCCGCGGCCGACCGTGAACGGCTCACCGCGGCTTACCGCGCCGCGATCGAGACCAGGGTCGTCCCGACCTATCGCAGGCTGCACGAGTTCATGCGCGACGAGTACCTGCCGAAGGCGCGCACGACGCACGGGATGGATGCGCTGCCCGACGGCAAGGCCTGGTACGCGTACAACGTCAAGCGCGTCACGACCACCGACTACACGCCGGAGCAGATTCACCAGATCGGCCTCGACGAGGTCGCCCGCATCCACGAGGCGATGGACGGCGTCATGCAGCGGGTCGGCTTCAAGGGGACCCGCAACGAGTTCTTCAAGCACCTCAACACCGATCCCAGGTTCTTCTGGACGACGCGCGAGGACCTCGTCGCCGGCTACGAGAAGATCAAGGACGAGGTGAAGCCACAGCTGCCGAAGCTGTTCGAGATCCTGCCGAAGGCCGACTACGAGGTGCGCGCGGTCGAGCCGTTCCGCGAGAAGAGCGCCGCGGGCGGGCAGTATCAGGCGGCGAGCGAGGACGGCTCGCGCCCCGGCATCTTCTACGCCAACGCCTACGACCTCCGTGCCCGCCCGAAGTGGGCGATGGAGGCATTGTCGCTGCACGAGGGCAGCCCGGGTCACCACTTCCAGCTCACGATCCAGCGCGAGCAGAAGGATCTGCCGAAGTTCCGCCGCTTCGGCGGCTACACCGCGTACGTCGAGGGCTGGGGCCTCTACGCCGAGTCCGAGCCGGTCGGTCGCGCACTCGGGCGCTACACGGACCCGTACCAGTACTTCGGCCAGCTCGAGGCCGAACTCTGGCGCGCGATCAGGCTCGTCGTCGACACGGGCCTGCACTCGAAGGGCTGGACTCGCGAACAGGTGCTCGCGTACATGGATGCCAACAGTTCCGCGGCAGAGGCCCGGCGCGTTTCCGAGACGGAACGCTACATGGCGATCCCGGGCCAGGCCCTGGCGTACAAGATCGGCCAGATCAAGATCAGCGAACTGCGCGCGCGTGCCGAGAAGGCACTCGGCCCGAAATTCGACGTGCGCAAGTTCCACACGGCCGTGCTCGCCGATGGCGCCCTGCCGCTCGACGTGCTCGAAGCGAAGGTCGATCGCTGGATCGAGAGCCAGCGCTGAGGAACCCCGCCATGCAGTTCATCCCACACGCAGTATCCGCCGCCGCGCTGACGACCGTCTTGCTCGGCGCCGGTGGTCCCACCCAGGAGGCCGCCGCCGCGACACCGGCGCTGCCCGGGGCCGACCAGATCGTCACCCGCACGCTGCCGAACGGCATGAAGCTCGTCGTGTGGCCCGACAAGGACATCCCGAACGTCGCGATGTACACGTGGTACCGCGTCGGCAGCCGCAACGAGCGACCGGGCATCACCGGCATTTCGCATTTCTTCGAGCACATGATGTTCAACGGCACGAAGACGCGGCCGCCCGGCGTGTTCGACCAGACCATGGAAGCGAACGGCGGTCGCAACAATGCCTACACGAGCTCGGACGTGACGGTGTACCAGAACTGGTTCCCGACCACGACGACGCCGCTGATCTTCGACCTCGAGGCGGACCGCATGCACAACCTCGATTTCGACCCGAAGAAGGTCGAGAGCGAGCGCGGCGTCGTGTATTCGGAGCGGCGGTCCTCGATCGACAACGACAACTTCGGCACGCTGATCGAACAGATGCAGGCCACCGCGTTCGTGGCGCACCCGTACCAAATTCCGACGATCGGCTGGCCGTCGGACATCGAAGGCTGGAAGGTAGAGGACCTGCAGGCCTATTACCGCCAGTACTACGCCCCGAACAACGCCGTGATGTTCGTCGTCGGCGACGTCGACCCCGCAGCAGTGTTCAAGCTGGCGGACCAGCATCTCGCGAGCCTCGCGGCACAGGCGCCGCCACCGCCGGTGACGACGGTCGAGCCGCCGCAGCAGGGCGAGCGGCGCATCACGATCGAGCGCGAGGCGCAGACGCCGCTGCTGGCGATGGCGTGGCACGCCGCGGCCGCGCCCGACCGCGTCTCGCGCGTGATGGAAGTGCTGTTATCGATCCTCGGTGACGGCGATTCGTCCCGGCTCTACCGCCGGCTGGTCGACCAGGAACAGGCTGCGGTCGACGTCGGCACGGCGCTCGACCAGGGGTTCGACCCGGGTCTCGCCTGGATCTATGCCGTGTTGCCGCCGGGCGGCGACGTTGCACGGACCGAGAAACTCATCGACGAGGAGATCGCGCGCATCGCCAAGGACGGGCCGACACCCGCCGAGCTGGCCAAGGCGCGCAACCAGGCATTGGCCGCGTTCTGGCGCGGCCTCGAGACGATCAGCGGCAAGGCGCAGGCGCTCGGCACGTACGAGGTCTTTCACGGCGACTACCGCAAGCTCTTCGATGCGCCCGCGCAGTACGCGAGCATCACGGCCGAGGACGTGATGAAGGCTGCGGCCGCGGTGATGCGGCCGGAGAATCGCACTGTCGGCACGCTCGTGCCGCCGGGGCCCGCGGGGGCGCAGCAGGCGTCCGCGACGGGAGGTGCCCAGTGACGCGCCGCGCTCATTGGCAGGCAGGGATGGTCGGCTCCCTCGCGCTCGTGCTCGCGGCACCCAGCTTCGCCGCCGCCGGCGTCAAGCTGCCGCCGACGCAACGCTTCACGCTCGCGAACGGCGCGCAGGTCGCGCTGGTCGAAAAGCGCGACACGCCGCTGGTGTCGATGAACGTCACCGTCCGCGGCGGGGCGCTGGGCGACCCGGCCGGCAAGGAAGGCACGGCTTCGCTGTTCGCCGACCTGATGCAGAAGGGCGCCGGTTCGCGCGACGCCGCGCAGTTCGCGGAGGCGGTCGAAGGCGCGGGCGGCGTACTCGCGGCGGCCGCAGGCACCGAAAGCCTGGGCGTCAGCGCGAGTTTCATGGCGCGTGACGTCGACCTCATGCTCGCGCTGGTCGGCGATGCGCTGGCGCGACCGCGGCTCGCGCCGGAGGAGTTCGAGAAATCGCGGACGCTGGCCATCCAGTCGATTGCCGCGGCGAAGGACTCCGATCCGCGCGCGCTGATCGACAGTTACGGCGACGCCTGGCTGTTCCGCGACCATCCTTACGGCCGCCCGGTGGGCGGCAGCGAAGGCTCGCTGGCCGTCGTGACGCTCGAGGACGTGAAGCGCTTTTACGCCGACCACGTCGGCGGTGACCGCCTGATCATCGCGGTGGTCGGGGACATCGACGCGCGCTCGATGCGGGGCAAGCTCGAACGCACGTTCGGTGGCTGGCGCAAGGCTGGCGCGGCTGTGCCGGCCGTGCCAGCGCCGTCGCGAGCCACGGGCCGCAAGGTGCTGCTGGTCGACAAGCCCGGGGCGACGCAGACGTACTTCTGGCTCGGCAACGTCGGCGCGTCGCGGACTGACCCGGCGCGCACGACGCAGGCGGTCGTCAACACGGCCTTCGGCGGGCGCTACACCTCGATGCTCAACACGGTGCTGCGCATCGACAGCGGCCTCACCTACGGCGCCAGTGCGGCGTTCGATCG
>DASUYI010000582.1:0-2483 GCA_036377475.1 Steroidobacteraceae bacterium
CGACGCTCGTGTCCTCGAGAAACACGAGCGCAGGTCCGCTGCCGACCTGGCTCAGCGCGACGAAGTGCGGACGGATGGTCGTGCCGCCGTCGGCGCCCACGACCTCGCCGTTGACGTCGCGACGGTCCGAGGTCTGCTTGCGCCAGGCATCGAGCAGGTACGCGAGCCGCGGCGAGACCAGGGCCAGAGACGTTCCGGTCAGCACCGGCGCGCCCCGCAGCAACCGGGCGGCGGTCTCGTTGATCAGTCGCACGCGGTCGAACTCGTCGACGACGAGGATGCTCTCGCGCAGGTTCTGCACGATGAACTCGTTCAACTCGTGCAGGTTCGCGATGTCGATGTCGCGTTGCTTGACGAGCGCCTCGCTCTCGCGCAACCGGGTCGCGTACGGGATCGCGAGCAGCGTGATCGCGAACAGGCTCGCCCCGGTGAGCCCGGTGACGAGGAAGTCCGACGACAGGACGTCGCCCTGCAGGAACGAGATCGTCGTCTCCAGCAGTAATGCGAGCGCGATGATCGCGGTGCCGAGCAGCGCGTGGCGGCGCTCGACGATGGTCGCGGTCGCGCCCGCCGGCAGCACGAGCAGCGTGCCGAGACCGCTCGAGATGCCGCCGCTCGCGTGGATCAGCATCGCCATGGCGATTGCGTCAACGGTGAGCAGGATCAGCGCCTGCCAGGTCGCCGACGGCGTGCGCCGCGCGATCGACTGGATGCAAACGAGTGCGAACGCGAAATACGCGACGGCAACGGCCAGGAACAGGCCGGGCTGGTGGCGCCCGACGCTGCGCGTGGGTGCGTCGAAGAAGAACACCAGCAGCAGCAGCATCGGCAGCAGCAGCCGGTACACGTTCAACAGGGAAAGCACCCGCCAGGGCAGTTCCGCGTCGACGGAATGCCGGCCGGCCGACGCCATGCCGGGCTGCAGTGCGTACACCATGGGCGCGGACTCTAGCAGTCCCGTCGCGCGGAAAGTGCGAAGAACCGCTCACCGCATCCGTCTGCGGCCGACGCGGGCGTCGGTCGCCGGCGTCATACCGCCCGGAATGGGACGAAGTCCGCGATTTGGTACACTCGCGGGCTCGTTCAACGCCGCCCATCGAGCCCCATGAACCTCCACGAATACCAGTCCAAGCAACTGTTCGCCCGGTATGGGATCCCCGTCCCGAACGGCTTCGTCGCTGCCACGCCGCAGGAGGCCGTGAACGCGGCGGAGCGCCTCGGCGGCTCGGTCTGGGTGGTCAAGGCCCAGGTGCACGCGGGCGGACGTGGCAAGGCGGGCGGGGTCAAGGTCGTGAAGTCGAAGGACGACGTGGCGGCCGCGGCGCGGGGCATGCTCGGCCAGCGGCTGAAGACCAAGCAGACCGGCGCCGAGGGCCTGCCGATCCACCAGGTCTACGTGGAGTCGGGCTCGAAAATCGCGCGCGAGCTCTACCTGAGCCTGCTGCTCAACCGTGACACGGGCAGGCTCGCCTTCGTGGCCTCGGCGGCGGGCGGCATGGACATCGAGGAGGTCGCGGCGAAGACCCCGGAGAAGATCATCCGCGTCGAGATCCACCCGGCGACGGGCATCCAGGGCTCGCATTGCCGCGCCCTCGCGTACGGGCTTGGACTGAAGGGCGAGCAGATCGCGGAGTTCGAGAGGATCGCGCGCGGGTTGTACAAGCTCTACCTCGAATGCGACGCGAGCCTGGTCGAGATCAATCCGCTGATCGTCAACGGCGACGGCTACGTGGTGGCGCTCGACGGCAAGATCGGCATCGAGGACAACGCGCTGTTCCGCCAGAAGGAACTCGTCCCGATGCGCGATCCCTCGCAGGAAGACGAGATGGAGAGGCACGCCGGCGAGGCGGACCTGAATTACGTTTCGCTCGACGGCGACATCGCCTGCATGGTCAACGGCGCCGGCCTCGCGATGGCGACCATGGACGTCATCCAGCTCTACGGCGGCAGCCCTGCGAACTTCCTCGACGTGGGGGGCGGTGCGACGCGCGAGCGCGTCACGACAGCGTTCAAGCTGATCCTGCAGAACCGCAAGGTGAAGGCGATCCTGGTCAACATCTTCGGTGGCATCGTCCGCTGCGACATGATCGCCGAGGGCGTGATCGGCGCCGCCCGTGACCTCGGACTGCACCTGCCCGTCGTGGTGCGCATCGAGGGCACCAATGCGCCACAGGGCCGCAAGCTGCTCGCGGAGAGCGGGCTCGAACTCATTGCCGCCACCGATCTCACGGACGCCGCGAAGAAGGTCGTGGCCGCCGCCAGGAAGTAACCCGCATGTCCATCCTGATCGACAAGAACACGCGCGTGCTGTGCCAGGGGTTCACGGGCAAGCAGGGCACGTTCCACTCGCAGCAGTGCCTCGATTACGGCACCAAGCTGGTCGGCGGCGTGACGCCGGGCCGCGGCGGTGAAAAGCACCTGGGTCTCCCGGTGTTCGACACCGTGCGCGACGCGGTGACGCAGACCGGCGCCGACGCGACCAT
>DASUYI010000583.1:0-3959 GCA_036377475.1 Steroidobacteraceae bacterium
ACGCGAAGAACGCGCGGCGGTCTGGTTCGACGGTGCGCACCACGACGTGCCGCTGCGGGACCGATCCACCTTGCGGCCGGGTGCTAGCGTGAACGGCCCGCTGTTGCTGTGCGAGGACGGTGCGACCAGCTGGATTGCCCCGGGCTGGCACGGCGAAGTCGCACCGAGCGGCATGCTGGTGTTGCACCGGGCGGCGGCCCGCAGCAGGGTGGCGCGGCGCGAGCAACGACCCGCTCCCGCGCGGCCCGACCCGATGCGGCTCGAGGTCTTCAACGCGCTGTTCATGCACGTCGCCGAGCAGATGGGCGCGGTGCTGCGCCAGACCGCGAGCTCGGTCAACATCAAGGAACGGCTCGACTTTTCCTGCGCGCTGTTCGACGCGCACGCGAACCTGGTCGCGAACGCGCCGCACATGCCGGTGCACCTCGGATCGATGGGTGCGAGCGTGGTCGCGGTGCTCGCGGCCTGCGGCGACGACTTGCGCGCGGGCGATGCGTACATCGTCAACTCGCCGTACGCGGGCGGCACGCACCTGCCCGACATCACCGTCGTCTCCCCGATTTTCGCGACGGACGGCCGCACGCTCGAGTTCTTCACGGCCTCGCGTGCGCACCACGCGGACGTCGGTGGCATCACGCCGGGCTCGATGCCGCCGCACAGCCGCGACATCGCCGAGGAGGGCGCGCTGATCGAGCCGCAGCGAATCCTGCGCGACGGCGTGCTCGACGAGGCGATGCTGCACGCGCTGCTATGCGGCGGACCTTTCCCGTCACGCAATTTCGGGCAGAACCTCGCCGACCTGCGCGCCCAGCTCGCGGCCAACGCCCGCGGCGCACGCGAGCTCGAGCGCGCCGCCGCGAGCCACGGCCGGCAGACGGTGCTCGAATACATGTGCCACGTGCAGGACAACGCCGAAGCCTGCATGCGCCGCGCGATCCGCCGCCTGCACGACGGGCAGTTCCGTTACGAGCTCGACAACGGCCAGGCGATCGTCGTGCGTGTAGCGGTCGACGCCTCGGCCGGCGCCGTGACGGTCGACTTCACGGGCACGTCGCCGCAGCAGCCGAACAACTTCAACGCCCCGCGCGCCGTGACCGTCGCCGCGGTGCTCTACGTGTTCCGCACCTTGATCGAGGAAGCGATCCCGCTCAACGCAGGCTGCCTGCGTCCGCTGACGATCGTCGTGCCACCGGGCTCGATGCTCGACCCCGTGCCGCCCGCGGCGGTCGTCGCCGGCAACGTCGAGACCTCGCAGTGCATCGTCGACGCACTCTACGGCGCACTCGGCCTGCAGGCCGCCTCGCAGGGCACGATGAACAACTTCACGTTCGGCAACGAGCGCTACCAGTACTACGAGACGATCGCCGGCGGCTCGGGCGCGGGCCCCGACTTCGACGGCGCGAGCGGCGTGCAGACGCACATGACCAACTCGCGACTCACCGACCCGGAGGTGCTCGAGACGAGGTTTCCGGTGCTGCTGCGCGAGTTCTCGATCCGGCGCGGCTCCGGTGGCGCCGGCCGACGTCACGGCGGCGACGGCCTCGTGCGACGCGTGGAATTCCGGGAGTCGATGACCGCGGCGGTGCTCTCGAACCACCGCCGCATCGCCCCGTTCGGTCTGGCGGGCGGCTCGCCCGGCGCGCCGGGGCGCAACTCGATCCGGCGCAACGGCGCCGCAGCGTCAGAAACGCTGGCCGCGACGTTCGGGCTCGCCGTGGAGCCGGGCGATCAGGTTCAGATCGAGACGCCGGGCGGTGGCGGCTTCGGGGTCGAGCACGTTTGAGGGTGCGGCCGGCCGCTGGTCCGGCGGCGGCGCAAACAGTTCCTGCGCGAGCGTGCGTCGCGGCTGCGTGTCCTCGAGCGACGGATCGGGCCGGGCGCGGCCCACGGTCTCGTGCACGGTCATGCGCGTGCCGTCCGGCAGCACGTGCGTCTTGATCGCGCGGATCGTCGTGCCCTCGAGCCGGTGCGTGATCATGAACGAACGCCACTCGCCGATGCGCGCCGCCGGCAACGACACGAGGCAATGCACGAGCCCGGCTTCGATGTCGCGGTCGGTGTTGATCCGTTCGTCGCAGACGACCTCGCAGGTCTGCAGCTCGGCGCCCCGGCCGAACGCGCCGGCGCCCGCCAGCCCGAGCAGGAACGTGCGCACCTGCCGCGCGAGACGCGTGCGCGTGCTCCGGTCACGTGTCTCGAACCGCGCCCAGCGCGTGCCCTGCTCGACGCTGTTCAGCACCAGCAACTGGCGTCGGCGCGACGTCAGCAGGCTGCTGTCGGACCCGAGTCCGGTGCCGCGCGCCAGCGTCTTGAGCGGTGCGAGGCTCGTGCCGCCCGGCCGCATCGCGTGCAGCGGGTTGATGCCGTGTCCACTCAGCTTCTGGCAATCGCCGTCGCTCAGCAGGTGCAGCGGTCGCGTGCCGGGCCGCAGCAGGATCTGCTCGTCCGGGCCGCCGTCCCACGGCGAGCGGTGCGCGTCCATGCGCGCGAGCGCACCGGCCACCGCGCCACCGTTGGCGAACGTCTCGTAACGACCGCGCATCTTGTCGAAGGCCTGCACGCGCGGGAAACACATCAGCGCGTGGTCGCTCTGAAACGCCAGCTCGCGCAGTCCCTGCAGGGCGTCGTCGCAGGTCGTCCACGCGGCCGGCGGATCGACGACGAGCAGCGCGCGGTGGTCGCGACAGAACTGCGCGGCGACCAGCAGCACGCTCGGTCCGACGTCGCGGTCGCGCGTGGGCGGCGGTATGCAGACGAAATGCAGGTCATCGACCGCGCGCAACGCGAACAGGCCCGTGCCGCGTTCGACGGACCCGATCAGGTCGTAGTCGGTGAGCGGCGCACCATCGTCGCCGTCGGGGTTCGAGTCGATGTAGCCGATGGGATGCCGCGCGCCGGGGCGGAACGTGCGATCGGGCCGGACGCTCGGCACTTCGCCTCGCACGCGCACGAGCTGGGATTCCTGCAAGGCGAGTGCGACGAAGCGCGTCGTGCCCGGCACCGTCGACAGGCGACGAAAGATCTCCTGGTCCTCGATGTGTTCGGAGCCGAGCGTGCGCACCCGTTGCACGACGAGGTTGAAGCGATCGTCCTCGCCCGGCGCGATGTTGTCGTAGTCGACCGACGCGCGCAGCACCTCGCGCGAACCGGGGCTCAACGCCTCGAGCGTGAGCGTGGCCTCGCCGCAGGGCAGGCTGATCGTCGCGGGCGTCGCACCGTTGACCACGCGGACCACGACCGCGTCGCGACCGCCGTTGTCGAAGAACTGCTCGACCGCGTACGCGAGCATGCTCGGCTGCCACAGGCCGCCGAAGACCTGCTGGAATTCCGCGAAACTGCGGACGCGCACGGGGTGGTGAACCGGCCCTCGCAGTGTCCTTCCGACGAATCCCGTCGTCGCCGTCGGCAGACGCACGATCGGCTGGTCCGAGCCAGCGGCTTCCCGCACCGTGATGCCGCCGAGGGCGATGTCGTGCAACGCTGCGTCCGCAGTTGAAGTCTTTGCCCTAAGTTAGCACAACTAATGGGGTTGCAATGGGCCGATCACCCCTGGCGCTGGGTCTCGTCAAGAGGGCGCGGACACGCTCGTCGCGCGGGGACGTCGCGTCCGCGTCCCGGGTTTCGTCGCAGCGTCCGCGCCGGGACCGAACGCAGCACGACAACGCTCCACGAACCAGCGCAGGCCGGGTTGCGCGTCATCGATCGGCAATGTGGTCGCCGACTCGAGATTGCCGAGCCCGTGCTGCACGCGCTCGAGCAGGCGCGCATCGTCCCTGAGCGCCCGCCGCAGCACGCGTTCGTGCAGGTAGCGCCGGCGCCGCGCATCGCGTGTCGAATCGGACCCGCCGTAGCGCATCGCGCGCACCCGGCAGCCGCCCGCGCGCGACGGCAGCGCCTGCGCGACGGTGAGCGTGCCGCCGGCAAGGCACAGCAGCAGGTTCGGCCAGAGGAACAGGAAG
>DASUYI010000584.1:0-6172 GCA_036377475.1 Steroidobacteraceae bacterium
ATGCCGCCGTCGCGCAACACTTCGGCGGTCGCCTCGGGCTTGTTGAGATAGCCGCGCATCACACCGGGACCCCGGATCACGAGCTCGCCCATCTGCCCGCGCGGCAACTCGCGTCCGTCAGCATCGACGATCGACACCGAGTAGAACGGGCCCGGCTGTCCGGTCGCCGCGATGTTGGCGCCGGGCCCGCGGTGCCAACGGTCGTGCAGCATCGCGACCACGCCCACTTCGGTCATACCGTAGACCTGCGTGAACGACGCGTGCGGGAACGTGTCCATCGCACGCTGCAGCAGTGCGGCGGGAATCGGCGACGCGCCGTAGGCGAAGCCGCGCAGATGCCGATAGTCGGCAGCGTCGAACCCTTCGGCGTCCATCAGCATGCCGAGCATGGTCGGCACCAGGCCGATGTACTCCGCCCCGCGTTCGCGCACCGCGCGTCGCACGAGAGCGGGCTTGAACAGCGGCAGCACGACGACAGTGCCGCGCTGCAGGAGCTGGGCGGCCGCGAGTGCGTAGCCTCCCACGTGGAACAGCGGCATCGCGAGCGCGTACCGGGTCTCGCGCGGCGGCGTGCCGAGGGCGACGCAGTTCATCGCACTGGCGAGCAGTGAACCCTGCGTGTGCATGACGCCCTTCGGGAATGCCGTGGTGCCGCCCGTGTAGACGACGCTGGCCACGGTGTCCGCCGCGACCGAAGCCGCGTCGACGGGCTCCGACGCCTCGAGGTCCGCGTACGGGACCAGTCCGACGGGCGTCTCGTGCTCGCCCATGTAGACGACGTAGCGGATTCGCGGGGCCCCCGCGCGCAGGTCGGGCACGAGCGACGCGAACTGCTCGTCGACGAACAGCACTTCGACCCCGGCATCGGCGAGCGCGTAGACCAGCTCCGCCAGCGACCAGCGGACGTTGAGCGGCACGGCCACGCGACCCGCCCACATCGCGCCGAAGTACGTCTCGAGGTAGCGGATCGAGTTGAGAGCCAGGATGCCGATACAGGCACCGGAGCGTGGGGCGAACACCGAAATCGCGCCCGCCACCCGACGCACCGCGGCGCCGAACTCCCCGAAGCGGACCTCGCGTCCGTCGAGCGCGACGAACGCCGGCACGCCCGGTTCGACGTCACACGCGCCGCGCACGACCCGGTTGATCAGCATGCAGGTGCCCCCGTCGCTCGTTCGTCGTTGTGGCCGCCGCACGACGACGCTAGTGGAGCGCCGTCGCCGCTTCAAGCACAATCGACCGGAACCACGAACTCCCGGAACAGCATGCCCATCGATTACGACCGGATCGCGCCACCGACCCGACGCGACACACTCCAGGAGCTGCGGCTCCCGATCGATGCGCTGCGCTGGACGCCGGCGTGGTTCACGCTGCCGCGCGGTCGCGCAGCGGTCCCACGCACCGTCGTGTTGTTGCCGGGTTTCGGCGCCGGCCCGAGGTCGCTCGTGGCGCTGCGGCGCTACCTGCGCAGCCGTGCGCACGCGGCCGTGGACTGGGGCCTCGGTCGCAACACGGGTCGCGTGCCACAGCTCCGCACGGCGTTGCGCGAGCGCGTTGCGACGCTCGTGCGGGAAACGGGCGAGCCGGTCGTGCTGGTCGGCTGGAGTCTCGGCGGCTACATCGCTCGCGAGCTGGCGCGCGAGCATCCGGAACTGGTGCGACGGATCATCACGTTGGGCAGCCCCGTCGTCGGCGGACCGCGTTACACGGCCACGGCGCGCTGGTACGCGTCGCAGGGGTTCGACCTCGACCAGATCGAGGGCGCCGTCCGGGACCGTTACGCGAAGCCGCTGCAGACGCCGGTCGTCGCCCTCTATTCGAAGCGTGACGGCATCGTCGCCTGGCAGGCCTGCATCGATCGCTGGTCGCCGAACGTGCGCAACATCGAGGTCGACGAATCCCATATCGGCATGGGATTCGCGCCGGACGTGCTGCGCATCGTCGCGGCGGAAGTCGAGCGGGACTGACCGACCTGCGGCCGGCATCGCTGCGGCCTGCTCGCGCGCCGGCGCCCTGCTGGGCCGGTGAGCCCACGGCGCTATACTGAGCGGCAGGGTGGGGCCTGAAGCACGAGCGACCCGCGTCCGGCGCCGCCGACGCGAGTGCCCGAGTCGAACGACATCGAGGAACTCCCCGTGGACATGACGACCGTCGATACCTTCGTGCGGACCACGCTGCTCGACGTGGCCATGAAAGTGGCCGCCGCGATCGCGTTCTGGTTCATCGGCCGCTGGCTGATCCACCGCGTGATCGCGCTCGTGCAGTCCGGCATGCGCCGCAACGACATCGATCCCACGCTGACGCGTTACCTGGGCTCGATCATCAATGTCGCGCTCAACATCGCCCTGGTGCTCGGGATCCTCGGCTACTTCGGCATCCAGACGACGTCGATCGCCGCAATGCTCGCGGGCGCCGGCGTCGCGATCGGCATGGCGTGGAGCGGAATGCTCGGCAATTTCGCGGCCGGAGCGTTCATGCTGGTGCTGCGACCGTTCAAGGTCGGCGACTTCGTGAGCGTCGCCGGCGTCACCGGTACCGTGCACGAGCTCGGGCTGTTCGGCACGACCATCGTGACGCCGGACAACGTCCTGACGCTGGTCGGCAACGGCAAGGTGTTCGGCGACACGATCCAGAACTTCTCGGCGCTGCCGTTTCGACGCGTGGACCGCACGGCGCAGCTCGCGGGCGGCGTCGATCACGCCGACGCGATCGCGCGGCTCAGGTCGGCGATCGCGAAGATCCCGAACGTGATGACCGAGCCCGCGCCGGACGTGAGCCTGCTGGACATCAACCTGCTCGGCACCGTGATCGCCGTCCGGCCGTACTGCCACAACGATCACTACTGGCAGGTCTACTTCGACACGAACGACGCGATCACCCGCGTGGCCCGGGAAGCCGGCTGGCCCGCGCCGACACCGGCCAGCGTCACGCGCATGATCCAGATGCCGGACGAGCAGCGTGAAGCGGGCCCTCCACGCGTCGTGGAGCCGGCCTGACACGCGAGCGGCAAATCGCGAGCCCGGAACCATGAGTCGAAAAACGAAACGAAACCTTCCCCCGAGTTCGCCCGTTTCCGAGCAACCTGCCGCCGCGGCACTCCGGAACCGTCGTCGCAGCCTGATCGCGGGGCTGGCCGTGCTGCTGGTCGTGGCCGCCCTGGCGGCGTATGCGCTGCGCGAAAGGAACGCGAATCCTGCGTCGGCAGATGGCGCCGACGCGGCCGCACTCGCGAGCCAACATTCGCCGACGCTCGGTGAGCCGACGGCGAAGGTGCACGTGGTCGAATTCCTCGACCCGGCCTGCGAGACCTGCGCCCAGTTCTACCCGGTCGTGAAGCAGCTGATCGCGGAGAATCCCGGCCGTATTCGCCTGTCCGTCCGCCACGTCGCATTCCACGAGGGCGCCGACCACGTCGTCCGGATGCTCGAGGCCAGCCGCGCACAGGACCGCTACTGGGAAACGCTCGAGGCATTGCTGCAGACCCAGGCCCAGTGGGCGCCGCACCACACCGTCCGGCCCGAGCTGGTGGAGCCCGTCGTCGCTCGCTTGGGACTCGACATGCAGCGACTCGCGCAGGACATGGATGCCGTGGAGGTCGGGCAGCGCGTCACCCGCGACCGCGAGGACGCCATCGCGCTCAAGGTAACCGCAACGCCCGAATATTTCGTGAACGGGCGCCCACTGCCGGAGTTCGGGTACGAGCCGCTGCTCGCGCTGGTGCGCGAGGAACTCGACCGGAATTACTGACGTGGACACCGCGCCCGCCCGGCTTCGGGTCGCGCGATCGGTGCTGGTCGTGCAAGGCTGGGTGTACGTGGTCACCGGACTCTGGCCAGTCGTGCACATCGCCAGCTTCGAGTGGGTGACCGGGGAAAAATTCGACGATTTCCTCGTTCACACCGTGGGTCTGCTGCTGTTCGTGATCGGTGCGGGACTGTTGCGTGCGCTGCGGGCCCCGAGGCCGCCCGCCGAGATCGTGCTGGTGGCATCGGGCAGCGCGCTCGTACTGGCGCTGATCGACGTCGTGTACGTCGCGAACGGTCGGTTGTGGCCGATCTACCTGCTGGACGCCGTGGCGGAACTGCTATTCCTCCTCGCGGGCGCCGCAGTGCTTCGTGCGCTCGCACGCGACCGGGGCGCAGACGCTTCCTGACCGGCAGGATCCCGTGCGGCGTGACCGGAAGTCGCCTCGGCGGCGACATCCTGATACAACGCTCCGCCATGAGACCCTTCATTCCAGACGGATCGCACGGAGCCACACCCCGCATGCACCTGCTACCGACCTCCGGTTCACGTCCGGCCGGGACCACCCGCTTCGCCGCCGCGCTGCTGGGCGCGGTCCTCGTCGGCGGTTGTGCGCAGACCGCGAGCGTGAGCAGTGCGTGGCAGGACGGTGCCCCCCGCGACCGTGCGTTCTCGCGCGTGCTGGTCGTCGGCGTCTCGCACAACCTCAAGACCCGCTGCGCGTTCGAACGCTACCTTGCGGGCCAGATCGGAAGCGATGCGACCGAGGCGTTCACGAGCTGCGACTCGATCGACAAGGCCGCCCGCGAACCGCTGACGCGCGAGAGCATCGAGCAGGCCGTGGCGGCCCGCAAGGCCGACGCCGTGATTGCCACGGTGCTGGTGGCCGGCGACTTACAGGCGGCCGCGGGCGGTGGACGCGACACGCGTGGCACTGCCGGCTACAAGGCTACCGACGCCGGCTGGTGGGACGGGTACTACGGTGTCTACGGCGTCCCGGTGGTCTACGGTGAGTTCAAGAGCACGAGCGAGATCACGACGATCCAGGCCGACGTCACCGTCGGGACCCGCGTCTTCGAGACCGCGGGTGCGAACCTCGTCTACACGCTCGAAACGCGGGCCCGACACCTCGAGTCGCGCGCCGAGGGGCTTTCGGCCATCACCGGGCCGATCGCCGAGCGCTTGCGCCGCGACGGCGTGATCCGCTGAGCCCGGACTTGGGTACCATGGACGTCCAGCCCTACGCTGAAGCAGGGAGAGACAGCTGATGACCTACAAGGCGAATTGCGCATGCGGCGCGGTCGAAGTCGAACTGACCGGCGAGCCGGCCGTGCAGGCGTATTGCCATTGCGAATCCTGTCGGCGCTGGCTCAGTGCGCCGGTGCATGCTGCGACGCTCTGGCCGACGCCCAACGTGAAGGTCACGAAGGGCGCCGAAAACCTCGGCATGTACAAGCGCACCGAGAACAGCCATCGTCAGTTCTGTCGCACCTGCGGCTCGGCTGTGTTGATCGGTCACCCTGCGATGGGCCTGACCGACCTGCCGTCGGCCGCCGTGCGCGGTTTTTCGTTCCAGCCGGCCGTGCACGTCAACTACGGCGAGAAGGTCATGTCGGTGCGCGACGGCCTGCCCAAGTTCCGGGATTTCCCCAAGGATTTCGGCGGCTCCGGCGAGACCCTGCCCGAGTGAGCTGATCCACGCGCAGGTCGGATTACGCCGCGCTCCCGCGACGTAGCGGACAATTCGGTTCCTACGCTCGGTGTGAGCGGCGGCTTGCCTGCGCGTGAGACGTTCGACTACAACTTGCCCACGGAGCGCTCCGTAGGCTCACGCTCGCCAATGCAACCACCAAGGATGGGGCTGCCATGATCGTGATCTGTCCGTCGTGTCGCGCACCGAGCAATACGAGCGACGCGCACTGCTGGGTGTGCCGGCGCCAGTTCGACGGCTCGGAGCCGGTCATCGGCGACATGCCCGGCGCGCGCAAGCCCTGTCGCCTCGCGGACGTGCAGGCATTCCAGGCGAATCGGGACGAGTTCGAGACCGCGCCCTGGCGGCGCATCCGCGCCGGCTAGGCGTCGCCAGCGAAGCACCCTGCATCCGCACGTTGCAGGGTGCAACGTCGATCACGCGGTCGTGCCCGTGTCCTGTCGCAGCGCCGACACCCACTCGCGCACGGTCTCCTCGAGGACGGCGAGCGGCATCGCGCCGTTCATCAGCACGACCTCGTGGAATTCGCGCAGGTCGAACTTCGGCGCGAGCGCACGCTCGGCCTCCTCGCGCATGCGCAGGAGCGCGAGCTGGCCGACCTTGTACGAGGTCGCCTGACCCGGCCACACGACGTAGCGCTCGATCTCGCGCGTGACCTCCGCTTCCGTCATGCCCGTCTTCTCGACCATGTAATCGATCGATTGTTCGCGCGACCAC
>DASUYI010000585.1:0-6633 GCA_036377475.1 Steroidobacteraceae bacterium
CGGCTCGAGATCTGGACCGACGTGCCCGGCATGTTCACGGCGAACCCGCGCTCGGTCTCGAACGCGCGGCTGCTCAAGTCGCTCGACTACGACGAAGCGCAGGAGATCGCGAGCAGCGGCGCCAAGGTGCTGCACCCGCGCTGCATCCTGCCGGTGAAGCAGTACGCGATTCCACTGACTGTGCACGCGACGCACCAGCCCGAACTCGAGGGCACGGTCGTCACCGCGACGGGCGGCGACGGCGGGGCGCGCGTGAAGGCCGTCTGCATCAAGAAGGGCATCACGCTGCTGTCGATGGAAACGCTCGGCATGTGGCACCAGGTCGGGTTCCTCGCCGATGCGTTCGCCGTGTTCAAGGGGCACGGTCTGTCGGTCGACCTCGTCTCGACCTCGGAGACGAGCGTGACCGTGTCGCTCGATCCGGCGGCCAATGCGCTCGACGAACGGACGCTCGAGGCGTTGATGACCGACCTGTCGCGGCTCTGTCGCGTGGAACTGATCGGGCCCTGCGCCGCCGTGAGCCTGGTCGGGCGCAGCATCCGCGCGACGCTGCACCGGCTCGGTGACGCACTGGAGCTGTTCGAGGAGCAGAAGATCTACCTCGTCACGCAGGCTGCGAACGACCTCAACATCACCTTCGTGGTCGACGAGGAGCAGGGTGACCGGCTCGTGCGCCGCCTGCACGACGTGATCGTCTGGAACGCGCCGTCGGATCACGTGCTCGGGCCCACCTGGGAGCAGATCCACGGCCTCGGCCCGGTCATACCGGCCGGCGGTCCGCCGTGGTGGCAGGATCGACGGGAGGAGCTGCAAGCGATCGCACGCGAGCACGGCTCCGCGTACGTCTACGACCGCGACACGCTCGAGCTCGCGGCGAGGCAGTTGCTCGACATCCGCGGCGTCGACCGGATCTTCTACGCGATCAAGGCGAACCCGCACCCGGAGATCCTGCGCACGTTCGCGGGCCTCGGCCTCTCGTTCGAGTGCGTGTCCCAGGGTGAATGCCAGCACGTGTTCGACACCGTGCGCGGCATCGACCCGAGCAAGGTGCTGTTCACTCCCAACTTCGCCCCGCGCACCGAATACGAGTGGGCGCTCGCGAAGGGCGTCATTCTCACCGTCGACAGCCTCTACGCGCTGCGCGAGTGGGGCGGGATGTTCAAGGATCGCGACGTGCTCGTGCGGCTCGACACCGGCTTCGGGCGCGGTCATCACGACCACGTGCGCACCGCGGGCGTGCATTCGAAGTTCGGCGTCCCGCTGTTCGAACTCGACGAACTCGAACGCCTGATCAGGAAGGTGGGCTGCCGCGTCGTGGGCCTGCACGCGCACACCGGCAGCGGCGTGTTCGAGGTGCGCAACTGGCAGGAAGTCGGCAACCTGCTCGGCGACCTCGCGCAGCGCTTCCCGCACGTGCGGGCGATCGACCTCGGCGGTGGCCTGGGTGTGCCGGAGAAGCCGGGACAGGTGCCGGTCGACCTCGCCGCGCTGCAGGGCGTCATCGACGACCTGCGCGCGAAATACGCGAAGCTGCAGCTCTGGATCGAACCGGGTCGTTTCCTCGTGGCGCAGGCCGGCGTGCTGCTCGTCCAGGTCACGCAGCTCAAGGGCAAGGGCGCCGTGCAGTACGTGGGCGTGGCCACGGGCATGAACTCGCTGATCCGCCCGGCGCTCTACGGCGCGCACCACGACATCGTGAACCTGACGCGCTATGGCGAGCCGGGCACCGAGGTGTACAACGTGGTGGGCCCGATCTGCGAATCGGCCGACGTGCTCGGCTACGAGCGCCTGCTGCCGCCCACGCAGGAGGGTGACGTGCTGCTCGTCGCAAACGCCGGCGCGTACGGGCGCGCGATGAGCTCGTCGTACAACCTGCGCGAACCGGCACGGGAAGTGATCGTCTGACCCGGCTCCGGCGGAGAAGCAAGTGAAGACTGGTATCGTTGGCTGGCGTGGCATGGTGGGTTCGGTGCTGATGCAGCGCATGGCTGCCGAACGCGACCTCGACCACGTCGAGCCGGTGTTCTTCAGCACGTCGCAGGCCGGTGGTCCTGCGCCCTCGATCGGCGGACGCAAGGCGTCCGGTCCACTGCAGGACGCGAACGACCTCGAGGCGCTCGCGCACTGCGACGTCGTCGTGACCTGCCAGGGCGGCGATTACACGAATGCCGTTCACCCGCAGCTGCGTGCGGCCGGTTGGCAGGGCTACTGGATCGACGCGGCGTCAGCCCTGCGCATGAAGGACGACGCGGTCATCATCCTCGACCCGGTCAACCGGGACGTGATCGACGCGGCGCTGCAGGCGGGCGTCAAGGATTACGTCGGCGGCAACTGCACCGTATCGCTGATGCTGATGGCGCTGAACGGGCTGTTGCGGGCGGACCTCGTCGAGTGGATCACGTCGATGACCTACCAGGCCGCCTCGGGCGCCGGCGCACCGAACATGCGCGAGCTCGTCGCGCAGATGGGCGCCGTGCACGGTTCGGCGGCCGCGCTGCTGCGCGACCCGGCGAGCGCGATTCTCGACATCGACCGCGCGGTCACGGCCACGCTGCGCGACACTGGGTTCCCGCAGGAACAGTTCGGCGCTCCGCTCGCCGGCAGCCTGATCCCCTGGATCGACAAGGACCTCGGCAACGGCCAGAGCCGCGAGGAGTGGAAGGCCGGCGCGGAGACCAACAAGATCCTCGGTCGCCGCGGCGCGCGGACCATCCCGGTCGAGGGCATCTGTGTCCGCGTGGGTGCGATGCGCTGTCACAGCCAGGCGATGACCATCAAGCTGCGGCGCGACCTGCCGCTCGCCGAGATCGAACGCGTGCTCGCCGGCGGCAACGAGTGGGTACGCCACGTCCCGAACACGCGCGAGGCCTCGATTGCCGCGCTCTCGCCCGCGAAGGTGAGCGGCACGCTCGACATCGCGATCGGTCGCGTGCGCAAGCTCGCGATCGGCGATGAGTACATTTCTGCGTTCACCGTCGGCGACCAATTGCTCTGGGGCGCCGCCGAGCCGATCCGGCGCATGCTCCGCATCCTGGTCGAGGTGCGGCGCTGATGCGGACGACGCAGCGATGAGCGCGGAGACGACGGGGACGCCGACGCTGGAGACGCTCGCTGCGCGGCTCGCCGAGTTCGCACGGGAGCGCGACTGGGATCGGTTCCACTCGCCCAAGAATCTCGCCATGGCGCTCGCCGGCGAGGCGGGCGAACTGCTCGAGCACTTCCAGTGGCTCACCGAGGCGGAGAGTCGCGCGCTGCCGGCGGAGGTGAACGACGCCGTCGCGCTGGAGATGGCCGACGTGCTGCTGTACCTCGTGCGGCTCGCCGACACGCTCGGTGTCGACCTCGCGGCCGCGGCGGCACGGAAGATCACGCTCAACGCGGAGAAGTATCCGGTCGACCGGTTTCGCGGCAGCGCGCGCAAGTACGATCGCGACCGCTGACCGGTCACCGGCACGACACGGGCGATTCAGGTACCGTCACGACGCGGCATGCCTGCTCCGGCGTGGCTGCGGACCGCTCCGGCAGCCGCTCCGCGGCGAGCGGCGTATAATCCGCGCCGAGCGCAGTGGAGTCGGCGCTGCGCGCCCTCGCGGGGACCGGGAAGGAGGGCGAACATGGTCACCCATCACGACGCCAAGCTGTTCGCGAACTGCTCCCAGGAAGAACTGCTCGAGCACGCCATCGCGCGTCTCCAGGCGATGCACGCCGAAAAAGGCGTGATCGCCGATCACCTCAGGGTGCAGTTGAGTCATGTGCGCCAGGCCGAGCAGCAGCGGCGGCTCCTGCAGCTGCGGCCGAAACCCTTCGCGTAACCCTCGTCCACGCCCCGCACCTGCACACGCGCGACGGGACCCCGGGCGTGCGTGGCGCGCATTAGCACGCCACGGCGCCGGGGACGGCGTACAGGCCGGGTCGTCGGCTAGTCGAGCAGTTCCTTCGGCACGTTGCCGCCGTTCTCGGCGACCTTGCGCAGCACCTGCTTGTGCAGCCAGACGTTCATCTTCGCGCTGTCGTCCATCTGGTCGCGCGGATAGCCGAGCTCCGCCGCGAGTTCCTTGCGTTCGGCCAGCGAGCTGTCCATGCCGAGCAGCTTCATCAGGTCGACGATCGACGTGCGCCAGTTGAGCTGCTGCGGATTGTCGGCGGCGAGCTTTTCGAGCTTCGCGACGACATCGGTCTCCGACATCGCCTTCGGCTGCTGCGCCTGCGCCGGTCGTGCGGCCTGCGCCTGTTGAGGCGTGGGTGGCGGGGCGGAGCGTTGCGCCCCCGGCGCCGAAGTGTGGGGTGATGTCTGCGTCGGGGCCGCGGAGCCCGTCGGCCGTCCGGCCTGGGCCTGTGTGCCCGTGGTCGGCGATGCCTTGCGATCGTCCTTGCCCAGGCCGAGCTTGTCGAGAATCCTGCCGAATATGCTCATGGGACTTTCCCTGTGATGTTGCGGGGGGCGGAGGCTGGTCTGCGACGTCGTCCTGACGGGCGGCGGGCCAGCCGTGGCAGTCTAGTGCCGCCCGGCCCGTGGCGATACGCGTGCTATCCGACAAAGGAACCTTCGTGGACGCCGACTCCACTGCCTCGCCAGGTCTGACAGCCAGGACGTTCCTGCCGCGGACCGTCGTCGTGCTCGGGGCCGTCTCGTTCCTGAACGACGCCGCGAGCGAGATGGTCACGCCGCTGCTGCCGGTGTTCCTGACGGCCACGCTCGGCGCCGGTCCGGCAATCGTGGGCCTCGTGGAGGGCGTGGCGGAGGCGACGGCCAGCGTGCTGAAACTCGTGTCAGGACGACTGGCGGATCGAGGCGTGCGCGCGAAGTCGCTCGTCGTCGCGGGTTACGGGCTGTCGAACGCGATGCGTCCACTGATCGGACTGGCCGCCGCGTGGTCGTCCGTGCTCGCGCTGCGTTTTCTGGACCGCGTCGGCAAGGGCCTGCGGACCGCGCCACGCGATGCGTTGATCGCAGGCGCCGTGCCGGCGGCGCAGCGCGGACGTGCATTCGGTTTTCATCGTTCAATGGACCACGCCGGAGCGGTCGTCGGTCCGCTCGCCGCCTTCGCCTTGCTGAGCACCGCGGTGGACCTCGGCACGGTCTTTCTGGCGTCGGCTGTGCCCGGAGCGCTCGTGCTGGCGTTGCTGATCTTCGGCGTACCGAGCGGGGAGCGCTGCCAGGCGCCGCCGCCCGCGCGCTTTTCATGGCGCGCATTGCACGCACGACTCCGTGCAATGATCGTCGCGGCCGGCGGCCTCGCGCTCGCGAGCGTGCCCGAAGTGTTCGTGGTGCTCTGGGCGACGCAAGCCGGCTTGCGCGTGAAGTGGGTGCCGCTCGTCTGGGCCGCCGCGAGTCTCGCCAAGATGCTGATCGCGTGGCCCGCCGGCATCGTGTCCGACCGGCTCGGCCGGACGCCGGTGCTCATGGCCGGGTGGGGCGCCCGCGTCGCGGTGCTCGGGTTCCTGGCCTGGCTTAAACAACCTCCTGCGATGCTCGTCTGGACGCTGTTCATCGCCTACTCGGCCACGCTCGCGATCACCGAGCCCGCCGAGCGATCGCTGATCGGCGACCACGCGCACGAGAGTGAGCGGGGTACTGCGTACGGCCTTTATCACCTTGCGAGCGGATTGCTCGTGCTGCCGGGTGCCGTACTGTTCGGGGGACTGTGGCAACAATTCGGCTCGGCCGTTGCCTTCGCGGCGGCGGCGGTCATCACGGCGGTCGCGGCGAGTGGCTTGCTGGTGCTGGCGCGACGGGGTTGATGGAAACACGGCCCGTGCTGTCTAGAATTGCGACACTGCCGATCGAGACGAGGGCCCTGTGGCGACGCCGACCATCCTGATCGCGGAGGACGAGCCCGCCATTGCCGACACCGTGACGTACGCGTTGCAGGCCGAAGGCCTCGTCGTCGATCACGTGCTCCTGGGTCGCAACGTGGCACCACGCGTCGAGCGCGGCGGCATTGACCTGGTGGTGCTCGACGTCGGCCTGCCGGACATGACCGGCTTCGACGTCTGTCGTGCATTGCGCGCGTTCAGTGACGTGCCGGTGATCTTCCTGACCGCGCGCCAGGCTGAGATCGACCGCGTGCTGGGACTCGAACTCGGCGCCGACGACTACATGGTGAAGCCGTTCTCGCCGCGCGAGCTGGTGGCGCGGGTGCGCGCGCGACTGCGCCGAGCCGCGCGGCCCACGTCGACGCGCTGGGAGAGCATCGACGCATTCGACGTCGACCGGGACGGCCGGCGGGTCCGCTACCACGGGCAACTGCTCGACCTGACCCGGTACGAGTACGGCGTGCTCGAGGCATTGCTCGCGCGACCCGGGGCGGTGTTGTCGCGGACTCAGCTCATGGACCGCGTCTGGGCCGATGCTCTCGAGAGCAGCGATCGAACCGTCGATACGCACGTCAAGACGCTCCGAGCGAAGCTGAGGGCGGCCAGCAGTCGCGTGGACGACGACCCGATCCGCACACACCGTGGTCTCGGTTATTCGCTCGATCCCCGCCGCTGAGACGCCGACCCCTTCCTCCATGCGGATCGGACTGCGCATCCTGCTGGGCTACTTCCTGATCGTGGCGCTCGCCGCGATCCTGCTCGGTCGCGTGTTCGTACAGGAGGTCAAGCCTGGCGTGCGACAGGCGATGGAGGACA
>DASUYI010000586.1:0-2465 GCA_036377475.1 Steroidobacteraceae bacterium
GGCGTCCGGTGCCCGAGCCCGGCAGCGAGTGCGAAATCGAGGCCGACAGGGTCGTCTACGCGATCGGCACCAACGCCAATCCTGTCATCGGCCAGACCTCCCGGCTCAAGCTCGACTCGCGCGGCTACATCGAGGTCGACGACCGCCTGGCGACCTCCATGGCCGGGGTCTTCGCGGGCGGCGACATCGTCACCGGCGCCGCGACGGTGATCGAGGCGATGGGCGCGGGCCGCCGCGCCGCGCGCGCGATGAAGGCGTTCCTCGGCCTGCGCGACACGGATTACGTCTACGACGGCCGCCCGTCGGACCCGGATTCAACCCTGTTCGGCATCGACCGCGCGGAGCACGGCTACGCGCGCGTCCGCATGCCGCGGTGATCGGTGATGAACGCAGTCACTCCGCTCAAGCTCCGCAAGTCCCTGCAGACGCTCGGCGAGCACATCGTCGAGATCATGAGCGATTCCGGCGAGGGGGCGCAGAAGTGCGGGCAGTCGTTCGGCTCGATCGCGGCGCGCATGGGCAACGGCGTCTGGACGGTGGAGATCATTCCCGCCGAGATCCAGCCGCCCGCGCGCAGCGTCGCCGGCGCAAGCGGCAACCGCATTCGCATCGGCTCCCAGCGCGTGACCAACGGCGGTGACGAGGCCGACATCGCCATCGCCTTCAACGAGCAGGTGCTGCTCGGCCGCGTGAACGCGGGCGAACTCAAGCCCGGCTGCATCATCCTGCTCGAGAGCATGTGGGGCGAGCACGAGGACCCGAAGATCGTCGCCCAGTACGCGGAAACGCGCGACCGGCTGCTCGGGGAAGGCTATCGCGTCATCGAGGTGCCGATGGAGCATGAGTGCCGCGCGCTGGTTCAGGACCCGCGCAAGGGCAAGAACATGTTCGTGCTCGGCATGCTCTGCAACGTGTTCAGCCTCGACATGAACCTTGCGCGCGAACAGGTCGCGTTCATTTTCGGCAAGAAGGACCGGAAGGTCGTGCAGTCCAACGTCGCGCTGCTCGAGGCCGGCTGGCAGTGGGCCGAGGATCACCTCGACTTCAAGTATCGCGTGCCCGCCGTGAAATCGACGGTGCCGCAGGTCGTGATCAACGGCAACACCGCGGTCGCCCTCGGTGTGCTCGCGTCGGGCATGGACATCTGTGCCATGTACCCGATCACGCCGGCCACGTCCGCATCACACTACCTGAGCGACGTGTTCGAGAGGGCAGGTGGCATCGTGCACCAGGCCGAGGACGAAATCGCCGCCTGCGCGTTCGCGATCGGCGCCTCGTACGCCGGCAAGGTGGCGGTGACGATCACGTCGGGGCCCGGCTACTCGCTCAAGCAGGAGGGCATCGGGCTCGCGGTGATGGCCGAGATCCCGCTGGTCGTCGTGAACGTCCAGCGGGGCGGGCCGAGCACGGGCCAGCCGACCAAGGTGGAGCAGGGCGACCTGCTCAGCGTGATGTTCGGCAGCCACGGCGACGCGCCCAAGGTCGTCATGGCCGCGAGCACGATCGAGGACTGCTTCTACTCGATGATCACGGCGCGCCGGCTCGCCGAGACGCTCAACATGGTCGTGGTCGTGCTGTCGGATGCCGCGTTGTCGACCGGGCAGCAGCCGTTCACGCGGCCCACGTTCGATCCCGAATGGCTCGCGCCGCCGGTCGACCAGAATCCCGTGCCGGACGGCGCGAAACCGTACGACTGGGATGCGGTCACCGGCCTGAGCCGGCGGTTCGTGCCGGGGCAGCCGAACGGCATGCACACGCTGACCGGGCTCGCGCACGACAAGGCGAGCCGCGTCGCGTACGACCCCGAGATCAACCAGCAGGGACTGCACGCACGCAGCCTGAAACTCGCCGCGCTGCAGAAGATGCTGACGCCGCCGCCGGTGCTCGGCGAGCCGACGGGGGACCTGCTGATCGTCGGGTGGGGCAGCACCAGGGGCGCGATCGAGGAAGCCGTCGAGCGGCTGCGCGCCGAAGGCCACAAGGTGTCCTCGACGCACCTGCAGTTCCTGCAACCGATGCAGCCTGGCATCAAGGAGATCCTGCAGGGTTTCCGCAAGGTCCTCACGGTCGAGGGCAACTGGGCCGACGACCCGCGCGACCCGCTGATCGACGAGTCGAATCGCCGTTACTCGGCACTCGCGATGCTGCTGCGCGCGCGCTTCCTCGTCGACGTGGACTGCTGGACCGAAGTCCGCGGGCGGCCCATCAAGCCCGGCACCGTGTACCGCGCGATCCGCGAGCGGCTGGCGCAGATCGAGGAGACGCACGCATGAGCACCGCCACGCTTTGCCTCCAGCACCTTGCGGAGGACCGGCACGCGCTCGAGGACTACCAGGGCGGTGTGCCGCGCTGGTGCAAGGGTTGCGGCGACAACGCCATCCTGACCGCGATGCAGCGCCTCTGCCGCGACGAGGGGCTGCGACCCGAGAAGACGGTGTTCGTCTCCGGCATCGGGTGCTCGAGCC
>DASUYI010000587.1:0-2092 GCA_036377475.1 Steroidobacteraceae bacterium
GCGTACGACCATGACGACCCGTGGGACGACCGCATCGACCCGGGCGCGCCGACCGCATCGCCCAACGATTACGAGAGTTTCGGCGCGGGCGCGCAGGTCGACTGGCGGCTGGACGGCCATACGCTCACGTACCTGCCTTCGTATTTCCACCTCGACTGGGACGGCCGGTACTGGCTCGAGAACATCGGGGCGCAACTGACCGCGAACTACGACCAGGTCACGCAGGAACTGCGCATCGCGAGCGACGCCGATGCACGGCTGCGCTGGCTCGGCGGCTTGTACTACTACCGGGTCTCGAACGACGGCGACTTCTTCACCTACACGAACACGCCGGCGCCGTTTCCGCTCGCGCAGATCTCGCAGAACCGGCTCGAAGGCTACGCGGCCTTCGGCCAGGCCACCTACGACCTGACGGGGTCGGTGCGCCTGGTCGCGGGCGGCAGGGTCAGCCGGGACCAGCGTGAAGGACGCGGCCAGACCGCGGATGGCACCCCGTACACGGCCGATGAAGACTACGACCACTTCGACTGGAAGCTGGGCGTCGAGGCAGACTTCGGCGACAACGCAATGGCGTACGCCAATATGCAGACCGGCTACCAGCCGGGCACGTACAACATGTTCCCGGCCACGGACGACAACTCGAACCTGGTCCGCTCCGCGTCGATGACCGCGTACACCGCCGGCATCAAGACGCGCTTCCTCGACGACCGGCTGCAGGTCAACGACGAGGTCTTCTTCTACGACTACGAAGACCTGCTCGTGCAGTCGTTCAACTTCAACACGTTCCTGCTGACGACGTTCAACGCGGCGGAAAGCCGTATCTACGGCAACCAGCTCGACGTGCTGTTCCAGGCTACGGGTCGCGACCTGCTCAACGTGACCCTGGGCTTCCTCGACGCCGAGTACGACGAGTTCGTCGTGCCGGAGGGCGTCAACATCGGCATGGCGCGGCGGGACTTCGGCGGTTATCCGTTGCAGTACGCGCCCGAGTGGACGCTCTCGGCGGGCTACCACCACGACTTCCCGATCGGCGCCGGCATGCTGCGCGCGAGGGTCGACACGCGCTACGAGGACGAATTCTGGGGCACGTTCGCACAGAACCGTGGCACGCAACAGGACGACTATTTCAAGACCGACGCGTCGCTCACGTACTTCCCGGCCGACGACCGCTGGAGCGTCGGGCTGTGGGTCCGGAACATCGAGAACGTGGCCGTGCTGGCGGCGACGACGACCGGCCAGTTCGGGCCGTACGGCGATGCGTTCATCGAGCCGCCGCGAATCTTCGGCGCCCGGTTCACGTTCGCTTTCTGATCGTGACGCCGGCGGAATCGGGTGCCGACGGCGCGGCTGCATTCAACTCGGTTGCGTGGCGTCGGTGGTTTCGCCGACGTGGCGAAGCAACACCTCGGGATCCACCGGCTTGACCAGGTGGAGGTCGAATCCCGCGTCCCGGGTTCGTGCGCGGTCGGCCTCCTGCCCCCAGCCCGTGATCGCGATGAACCTCGCCGTGCTCGCGCGGGTGTCCTGACGCAAGCGGCGGGCGACCTCTTCGCCGGGCAGGTCGGGCAGGCCGAGGTCCAGCAGGACCACGTCCGGCCGCACCGACGTCGCGAGTGCGATCGCCTCCGCGCCCCGGTAGGCCACTTGTACCTCGAGCCCGTGTGCGCGCAGCAGCATCGCGAGACCGTCGGCGGCATCGACGTTGTCGTCGACGACGAGCACGCGTCGCCGTGCCGGCAGGACCGTGGGGCCCTCGTGCCCGGTGCGCGACCGTCGCGGGTCCAGCGCGTGCGACAGCGAGAGCCGCACGCAGAATTCGGCGCCCCGGCCGAGACCCTCGCTGCGCACTTCGATCGTCCCGCCGTGCAGCTCGACCAGTCGTCGCGAAATCGCGAGACCGATGCCGAGGCCGCCCTTCGAGGCGCGCATCGACGGATGCACCTGTGAGAACAGCTTGAAGACATTGGGCAGCATCGCCGGCGCGAGCCCCACGCCGCTGTCGCGTACGCAGATTTCGACGTCGTGCGCGTGGACTTTCACCGCGACGTCGATCTGGCCGTCCGCCGGCGTGTACTTGATGGCGTTCTGCAGC
>DASUYI010000588.1:0-2597 GCA_036377475.1 Steroidobacteraceae bacterium
GCGAGCGCCGATACGGTCAGCGCCTCCTCGAGGCGCTTGCGGTCCGTGATGTCCGTCGCCATGCCGCAGACGGCGTAGGCCTCGCCGTCGGCGTCGAACAACGGAAACTTGGACGCGAGGTAGGTGCGCGGACCGTCGCCGAAGTCGGCGATTTCCTCGAACTGGATCGAACGGCCCTCGCGCAGCACGCGCAGGTCGTTGTGTCGGAACCGCTGGACCAGGTCCGGGGGAAAGATCGCCACGTCGTCCCGCCCGAGGATTTCGGCTGCGCCCCGACCCGACGCACGCTCGAACTCGCGGTTGACGAAAATGTAACGACCCTGTGCGTTCTTGGCGAACACGAGCGCACTGGTGTTGTCGAGCACCTGCTGCAGGCGCGTCTCGCTGTCCTGCAGGGCCTGCAGCGCCTGTTCGACGGTGTCCTGGCCAGGCAACGATTTCGCGCTCACGGGTCGCTCCGGTCGGTGTTGTCGCCGAGTATTGGGCAGCCGCAGCCCACGAACCAGCGCTGTTACACGACGGAAACAAATCTCCCGCCGGCGGCCTGCTCAGCCCCCGGACGGCACGTACATGTACCCGACGCCGCGCACGGTGCGGATCACGCTTTCGCCTGCTGCGCCCGCCTCGATCTTGCGCCGCAGCCGCGCGACGCGGATGTCGATCGAGCGGTCGAACGGGTCCCACTCGCGGTTGCGCGTGAGCGTGAGCAGTCGATCGCGCGAAAGTGCCTTGCCCGGGTGGTCGGCGAACACCTTGAGCAGGTCGAACTCCATCGCAGTGAGCGGAATTTCACGGCCGTCCGCGCCGAACAGCCGGCGCGCGTCGGCGTCGAGCTGGCAGGATCCGATCGGGACGCGGACCGGCGGTTCCGCGCCCGCCCCACCCTCAGGCGGTGCCGGCGCGGGTCCCGGCCGCGCGTGCATCCGCCGCATCACGCTCTTCACGCGCGCGAGCAGTTCACGTGGATCGAACGGCTTGGTCACGTAGTCGTCGGCGCCCACTTCGAGACCGACGATGCGGTCCACGACCTCGCCGGAGCCCGTCACCATGATGATGCCGATGTCGTAGTGCTCGCGCAGGTAGCGTGCGAGCGTCAGACCGTCCTCGCGGGGCAGCCGCAGGTCGAGCAGCACGACGTCCGGCGCGACGCGCTCGATCTCGGCGCGCATCGCGTCGCCGTCCGGCGCGACGGCGACGCTGAACCCGTGCGAGCCGAGGTACTCGGCGAGCATCTCGCGCACCGACGGATCGTCGTCGACGACGAGGATGCAGCCTGAGTCGGTCAAGAGCCCACCTTCCCTGCTGGTGCGCGTGCGCGAAGGCCGGAAAGTATAGCGACGGCGCCGATTACAAAACACATACAAAAAACTACGCCGCGTACATCGAGCGGTTACGCCCGGCGCGGAGACTGCCGGCCCATGGCGAGACCCGACGATCGCCGCCACCCAACCAGACCACACGAGGGATATCAAGATGGAAGCCACCGCCCTGCTCCGCGACGATCACGAAGCGTTTCGCACGCCGTCCGACAGTTCCAGGTATGCCCGGGCCATCAAGGCGTCGAAGCGCGTCCGCTGGGACATCGACGCGGACGTGATGCGCGGCCGCGATTTCGACTTCTCCCAGACTTTCCTGCCCGCCGGCCTGTCGAAAGTCGACGAACTCGTGTTCCTGACGGACGCGGAGCGTCGCCTGCTGAGCCAGGTGCAGGGCCGGACGTACGCCTACATTTTCGGGCTGGTCGAGCGCTACATCGGCGCCAAGGTGCTCGAGCTTTCCGGCCAGCACTGGCTCGGTGACCAGGTCGCGCTCGAGGCGCTCGTCCGCTTCAGCGACGAGGAACTCAAGCACCAGGAGCTGTTCCGCCGCATCGAGAACATGCTCGAGCGTCGCATGCCGCCCGGGTACGTCAAGGTCGCCGACCCGAACGACGTGGCGCGAGCCGTGCTGGGCAAGTCGACGTGGGGCGTGCTGGCGCTCACCTGCCACATCGAGCTGTTCACCCAGGCGCACTACCAGCAGAGCATCGATCCGCAGGAAGACATCTCGCCGCTCTGGAAGGACGTGTTCAAGTACCACTGGGTCGAGGAAGTGCAGCACGCGATGCTCGACGAGCTCGAGTGGGTGCGCGAGAACGCACGCCTGACGCTGCGCCAGAAGGAGCAGGGCGTCACGGACCTGATCGACCTCGTCGCCGCCGTCGACGGCATCCTGCAGGCGCAGTCGGCGGCAGACGCCGCCTATTTCCTGCGCATCGCGGGCCGCCGTTTCACGAGCGAGGAAGAAGCCGGCATCGGCGCCCTGCTGCTTCGCGCCTATCGGTGGCAGTACATCGTCTCCGGCGTGCAGCACCCGCACTTCGGACGCCTGCTCACGAGCATGACGACGGAGTCGCAGATGCAGCGGATCCAGGCGGCGCTCGCCCCGATCGTGGGGTCCTGAGCGACGACATCGCAAACGAACGAACGGGAAGGAGCAAGACCATGTGCAAGTACACCGAAACCGTCTACTGCGTGGCGGTTTACGCCGCCCTCGCGGCACTGACGGGAACGCTCGGCTGGGTGCTGCTGCACGTCGGCACGACCGCGCCGACGACG
>DASUYI010000589.1:0-2313 GCA_036377475.1 Steroidobacteraceae bacterium
GCCGGTCATGAGCAGCAGAACCGCGAGCTCACCTCCGGAGAGCTTGCGGAACACATCAACACACATCTGTCGGCGCTGAGTCGGCTAGGGCAGAACGGCTATGCTGTCGCCGGCCGTAGCGTGCGCATTCTTTCGACCGCGAAGAACGCGGAGCTCGCGGAGCGTATCGCCACGAAGGTATACGGTGCGCAGATCGCGTACCACCCGCTCGACCACGCCTATTACGACGGCATCCGGTTCACGATCGACGTTCAGGCGCCGGACGGCGCAGAGATTCCGCTCATCGATGGCGGGGCGTTCGACTGGCTGCGCAAGCTCTCATCCAACGACAAGCTCGTGTTCGTGGCGAGCGCCATGGGCTCGCAGCTGCTTGCGCATCTGTTCCGTCGCTGAACCTTACCTCGCCCGAGTTCCCTGGAGCTGCCGACGCCGGAGATCATGACGCCACTTCGCGCCTTCGTCGCGCCGTAGACGCGCTCGCGCGGTCACCCAAAGCTGCGTGCCCACCGGCAGGTGCGACACGCAGCTTGGCCTTTCGTGGTTCCCGGCCACGCCCAGGCACCCGACCGCCCGGCGTCACATGCCGCCAGGCCGAAGGCTTCAGCCCGCCGACGCCTCGGCCTCGTCCGAGTGCGCGGAGAAGTCCGCGACCGCGACCGCGGGCGCAACCTCGCCGAAGCCGACGCCCGCGCCCTCCTCGGTCTTGCGACGCCCCTGGTGGTAGAACGAGCCCGTGCCCGCCGGGATCAGCCGCCCGACGATCACGTTCTCCTTCAAGCCGCGCAGGTCGTCCTTCATGCCGCGCACCGCCGCCTCCGTGAGCACGCGCGTCGTCTCCTGGAAGGACGCCGCCGAGATGAACGACTCCGTCGCGAGCGAGGCCTTGGTGATGCCGAGCAGGATCGGATCGATGATCGCCGGGAGCTTCCCCTCCCGGGTCAGCCGCTCATTCGCATCGAGCACCCGCGCACGGTCGATCTGCTCGCCGCGCAGGAAGCCGGTCTCGCCGCTTTCCGCGATTTCGACCTTGCGCAGCATCTGCCGGATGATCACCTCGATGTGCTTGTCGTTGATCTTCACGCCCTGCAGCCGATAGACGTCCTGGATCTCGCGCACCAGGTAGTTCGCGAGCGGCTCGACGCCCTGCAGGCGCAGGATGTCGTGCGGGTTCGGCTCGCCGTCGGCGATGACCTCGCCGCGCTCGACGTGCTCGCCCTCGAACACCGTGAGGTGCCGCCACTTCGGGATCAGGTCCTCGTGCTTCTCGCCCTGCTCGTCGGTGATGATGAGCCGGCGCTTGCCCTTGGTCTCCTTGCCGAAGCTGACGGTGCCCGAGAACTCGGCGAGAATCGCCGAATCCTTCGGTTTCCGGGCCTCGAACAGGTCCGCCACCCGCGGCAGACCGCCGGTGATGTCGCGGGTCTTGGAGCTTTCCTGCGGGATGCGCGCGATGACGTCGCCGACCGACACCTGGGCACCATCCTCGAGGTTCACGAGTGCCCCCGGGGGCAGCGCGTACACCGCAGGGATGTCGGTGTTGGCGAAGCAGACTTCCTTGCCCTTCGCGTTGACGAGCTTGATCACCGGGCGCAGGTCCTTCCCGCCCGCGCCGCGCTGCTTCGGATCCATGACGACGGTGCTCGAGAGGCCCGTGATCTCGTCGACCTGGCTCGACACCGTGATGCCGTCGATGAAGTCCTGGAAGCGGATGAAGCCCGCGACCTCGGTCACGACGGGGTGTGTGTGCGGATCCCAGGTAGCGATCACCTGGCCGGGCTGCATCGCGTCGCCCTCGTTCGCGGTGATCACCGCACCGTAGGGGATGCGGTAACGCTCGCGCTCACGGCCGAACTCGTCGATCACGCCGACCTCGCCCGAGCGCGACACTGCCACCCAGTGGCCCTTCTCATGATGCACGGCCTTGAGGTTGTGCCAGCGCACCGTGCCCTTGCTCTTGCTCTCGACCGAGTTGACCGCCGCCGCGCGCGAGGCCGCACCGCCGATGTGGAAAGTGCGCATGGTGAGCTGCGTGCCGGGCTCGCCGATCGACTGCGCGGCGATCACGCCGACGGCCTCACCGAGGTTGATGCGGTGCCCGCGCGCCAGATCGCGCCCGTAGCACTGCGCACACACGCCGTAGCGCGTCGCGCAGGTGATGGGCGAGCGCACGATCACCTGATCGACACCCGCCTGCTCGAGCTTGCGCACCAGCTTCTCGTCCAGCAGCTGACCGGCCTCGACCACGATCTCGTCCGAGCCCGGACGGAAGACCTCGCTCGCCGTCACACGGCCGAGCACGCGCTCGCCGAGACC
>DASUYI010000590.1:0-2998 GCA_036377475.1 Steroidobacteraceae bacterium
GGCCCGACGGCCCGGTTCCGCCGCGATGATTAGCGCCAGCACCGGGTCCTCACGCGTCCACGCCGCGGCACGGCCGCCGCGCGCGAGTTTCTGCAGCGCGGGCAGCTGCGGCAGCCAGCGCAGCCAGAGCGTTGCGGGCCGCCACGGTGACGGCAGCCAGCTCGCGACCTCCTCGACCGTCGCGCGCCACTCGTCGCGCAGCCGGCGCTCGACTTCGTGGACGTCCATGCCCGGTGCGACCCGGGCCACGCGTCGCACGAGCGCGGTCGACCGCACGTGCTGGAGGTACGCGGACAGTTCGCGCGCGGCCCGTGCGCGCTGCAGGTCATCCGCGGACACCCGTTGGCCGAGACGGGCCTGCACTCGCGCCTGCGCGTAACCAAGGCTGCCGACCGCGGTGTTCAAGCGGAATCGTCCGACGTGAGGTGCGCGGCCACGCGCGCGATGGCCGCATCGGTGACGGCTGCGAGCGACGTGTCGTCGTGCGACAGCGCGGCAGCGCGGGCGTCGAGTGTCCGCAGCGTTTCCTCGAGCCGCCGCTGCGCGCGCTCGTGCAGGTCGACGACGCGCTCGCGGGCCGTTTCGAGGATTACGCGACGCCGCTCCCGTGCCGCCTCGATGCCCGCTCGGGCTGCGGCCTGCGCCTCGGTGATGGCCGTCGCCGTCGCGTGTTCGGCCTCGAGCACGCGGTCCATCGCTGCTGCGATCCGGGCATCTGGTGTTTGTGTCTGCATCGCGGCCTCGGGCGACCGCGGCGTGTGCGAGGAGGCCACGCTCGGCCGAGCGGTCCTTGCCCGGCTACAGACATTAGGCCTGTGGGCGATAGGCCGAATCCGCAGATTTGCCTACGGAAACCGCGTCTTGCGTAAGGGCACGCCGTGCGGCGTGCGGACCGGGTCTCAGCCGCCCTGGCTCTGCATCATCAGGCCGGTGCCGCCGCGCGAGACGTGCGCGACGATGGCCGTGCGACGGTGCAGCTTGGTGACGGTGCCGAGGCTGATCGCGAACGCGAGCTCCACGGTCTGCCCCTTGCGCAGTCCCATGTCACCCGTCTCGACGAATACGCCGGTCGCGCTCAAGTTGCGTGCCTTGCAGAGGCGGTGATGCCTTCCCGGCAGCAACACGTACACGGTCGTCCGTGCCCTGTGACGCGTCGTGAGTCGTCTCTCCACGTTCAGCTCTTCTCGTTATGGTGGATGGAGGCTGTCGCGCGCAATTATGCACTTCGCGCGGCCGGAGTGAAGTGTGAAAAACGACGTGCCCACGCGTTATGTCGCGTCGTGCTCGGGTATGCTGCGCGGCGTCGGGAAACCTTACATGCAACGAGAGCACACGGTCGCTCCGGCGGCACTGCACGACCTCGCAATCGGCGTGTTCGACTCGGGTGTCGGCGGCCTCACAGTGCTCAAGTCGTTGCTCGAGCGACTGCCGCACGAGGACTTCGTCTACCTCGGCGACACGGCGCGACTGCCCTACGGCACCAAGAGCCCGGGCTCGATCCGCCAGTACGCGCTGCAGGCGGCGCGGCAACTGCATGCGCGCGGCGTGAAGTGCCTCGTCGTCGCCTGCAACACCGCCACCGCGATCGCCCTCGACGCGCTGGTGCAGGAGTTCGCGCCAGTGCCGGTCATCGGAGTGCTCGAGCCCGGCGCGGCCGCCGCGTGCCGCGCTACGCGCAGCGGTGGCATCGCGGTGCTCGCGACCGAGAGCACTGTGCGCGGCGGCGCCTACCAGGCTGCGATCGCCCGCCGCCTGCCGGGCGGGGTCGTCACGATGCGCGCGTGCCCTCTGTTCGTGGCGCTCGCGGAGGAGGGGTGGACCGACGGCCCCGTCGTCGAGGGCGTGATCCATCGTTATCTCGACGACGTGTTCGGCCCGCACGCGCAGCGCCCGCGCCCCGACACGCTGCTGCTCGGCTGCACGCACTTCCCCGTGCTCGCGCCCGCACTCGCCCGGGTGCTCGGCCCCGGGATTGCGATCGTGGACTCGGCGGCCACCACGGCGGCGTCGCTCGACGAGGTGCTCGCCGCGCGCGGAGTTGCGCGCGCAGCCGACGGACGACCGGGACGAGTGCGACTGCTGGCGACCGACGGTGCGGAACGGTTCGCACGCGTCGGCGCCGTGTTCCTGGGTCGACCGCTCGAGACGCGCGACGTCGAAGTGGTCGACCTCGGGCCGGTCGCCTCAGTGGCTTGAGCCCTCCGCGCGACCGTCCCGGCGCGCAGCGACCGACACCAGCATCGAGACGGCAAGCAGCGCGCCGATGATCCCGAGCGACCAGGTGATCGGAAATTTGCCGCCGAACGCCTGGTTGAGCCACACCATCTTGAGGCCGACGAACACCAGGATCACGCCGAGGCCGTACTTGAGGTACTGGAAATACTGCACGGCGCTCGCGAGCAGGAAATACATCGCGCGCAGGCCGAGGATCGCGAAGATGTTCGAGGTGAACACGATCAGCGGCTCGTTGGTGAGCGCGAAGATCGCGGGCACCGAGTCGATCGCGAAGATGATGTCGGAGAACTCGATGAACACGAGCGCGACGAACAGTGGGGTCGCGTAGCGGACGCCGTCGCGACGCAGCCAGAAGGTGTCGCCCTCGATCCTTGGCCAGAGCGGCACGAAGCGACGCAAGACCCGGATGATCGGGTTCTTCTCGGGTTCGACCGGCTTCTCGGGCAGGAACAGGATCTTGATGCCGGTCAGGATCAGGAACGCGCCGAAGATCACGACGATCCAGTGGTATTGCATCAGCACGGAGCCGATCGAGATGAACAGCGCGCGGAACACGAGGGCACCGAGGATGCCGTAGAAGAGCACCCGGTGCTGCAGGCGCGGGGGCACCGCGAAGTACGCGAAGACGGCCACGAAGACGAAGATGTTGTCGACCGCGAGCGCTTTCTCGACGACATAACCCGCGAGGAACTCGAGCCCCGCATCGCGGGCCAGCGCCGCGTGGTCCAGCCCCGCCAGGTCCGGCACCTGGGGGAAGTGCCAG
>DASUYI010000591.1:0-5459 GCA_036377475.1 Steroidobacteraceae bacterium
TGGAAGATCTCCCGCCCAACGCTACTGTTGAATCTTCACAGACCTCAGGATCTCTTGAATCTCTTTGCGACTGCCGGTCTTGTCGTCTTGACGAGTGCCAGCACCGATCAGGAAAAAATAGTACCCATCGCTCCCAGGGGCCACCGGCGCGCATGAACTGTTGTCAATCGGACGGCTCGGTTGCGTTGTCAGGGAACATCGCGGTCGGCGCCGAAGGTCTTCCGATTGGCCCGATGGACAACTGCTGCAAAGACCAGAAAGCCGAGACCCATCAGGGAAAGAAAGCTGGCGACGCCGTTACCGGAAAGCAGCGCATAGCCTATGAAAAGAACGCCCATGAACGCATAGAAGACGGGTGCGATTAAGGTATTGCGCGACGCACTGCCGTAAACGCGGGCGTTATTCGAAACAATCATGTCGTAGGTTTCCACCATCCCCTCGTGTGTGCCCTTGCAGGCGAGGCCATGACCTAGATCTGCAGCGCATTCCATGCACAAGCCCTTGCAGCAGCCCTTACAGCTGCCAATGGCGTCACGGTCGGGATGGTTGAAGCAACGCACAGCTCGTCCTCAATAATGTGCGCAACGGCGTCCAGCCACGATCTGGAGAAGGACGCCGTGATGACGGCGCGCATTTTGACGCAACCTGACCGCGTAACGGGATACGAAACATTCCAGGTCCTTGATCAAGATAGTTCATCAAGGACCTGGGCCGTCAATGACGCCGCACGCGTTACCCCGCCCGCGTCGCGGGCGAACGAGCGACTTGGATAAGACGCTCATGCAGCCAACCGGCGACCAGAACCTCTGCCGGTCACACCCCCAACGCCGCCGCATGCCACGCCATGTGATCCGGCATGAACGTCTGGATGAACCAGTAGCTGTGGTCGTACCCGGGCTGCATGCGTAATCGCAGTTGCTGGCCCGTTCGCTCGCAGGCGTCGGCAAACAGTGCGGGTCGCAACTGTTCGGCAAGAAATTTATCCGCCGTTCCCTGGTCGATCAGAATTTCTCCGGGCCGCCGCACCTGCTCGACCAGGGCCGTCGCGTCGTACTCGACCCAGAGGTTTCGATCGGCCCCGAGGTACCCGCTGAACGCTTTCCGTCCCCACGGCACCTGCGACGGCGCGCAGATCGGCGCGAAAGCCGACACGGAGCGATACCGACTGGGGTTGCGCAGTGCGCTGACGAGCGCGCCGTGGCCGCCCATCGAGTGTCCCATGATCGACTGGCGCGAACTGTCCGCCGCGGGGAAGTTCGCCGCGATCAGTTCGGGCAACTCGCGCGTCACGTAGCTGTACATGCGGTAGTGCGACGACCACGGCTGTTCGGTCGCGTCGACGTAGAACCCAGCCGCGACGCCGAAGTCCCAGTTCGCGTCGTCGCCGCGGATTCGCGGCTCGCGTGGGCTCGTGTCCGGAGCGACGAGCAGCAGGCCGTACTGGGCGGCCAGGCGTTGTGCGCCGGCCTTGATCGTGAAGGTCTCCTCGGTGCAGGTGAGGCCGGCCAGGTAATACAGCACGGGGACTTTCCGTCCCTGTTCGCGCGCCTGTGGTGGTTCGTACACGGCAACGCGCATCGGGCCGCGGCACTCGCGCGACTCATGACGAATGAAACGCTGTACGCCGCCGAAGCAGGCGTGTTCGGAAAGAACTTCCAATGGGTAGCTCCAGGATGAGAAGTGTCTAGCGGTTAGCGGATAGCGGTTAGTAGGAGGGCCGCGTTGCGTCGAAGACGCTTCCTACTATCCGCTATCCGCTATCCGCTACTTCAGAAGGTCACGACGCTCCGGATCGATTCACCGGCGTGCATGAGGTGGAATGCATCGTTGATGCGGTCGAGCGGCATCGTGTGCGTGATGAGCGGGTCGATCGAGATCCTGCCGTTCATGTACCAGTCGACGATCTTCGGCACGTCGGTGCGTCCGCGCGCGCCGCCGAACGCGGTGCCTTTCCAGACCCGCCCCGTGACGAGCTGGAACGGGCGTGTCTTGATCTCCTGTCCGGCGCCCGCGACGCCGATGATCACCGAGACGCCCCAGCCGCGATGACAGCACTCCAGCGCTTGGCGCATCAGGTCGACGTTGCCGACACACTCGAAGCTGTAGTCGGCGCCGCCGCCCGTGAGCGACACCAGGTAGGGCACGAGGTCGCCCTCGACTTCCTTCGGGTTGACGAAGTGCGTCATGCCGAATTTCTCGGCCAGCGATTTGCGCGCAGGGTTGATGTCGACGCCGACGATCATGGCGGCCCCGGCCATGCGCGCGCCCTGGATCACGTTCAGCCCGATGCCGCCGAGTCCGAACACGACGACGTTCGCGCCGGGCTCGACCCTGGCGGTGTTGATCACCGCGCCGATGCCGGTCGTCACGCCGCAGCCGATGTAGCAGATCTTGTCGAACGGCGCGTCCTCGCGCACCTTCGCCACCGCGATCTCGGGCAGGACCGTGAAGTTCGAGAACGTCGAGCAACCCATGTAGTGGTGGACCTTCTCGCCGCCGAGCGAAAAGCGGCTCGTGCCGTCGGGCATCACGCCCTGTCCCTGCGTCGCGCGGATCGCCGTGCAGAGATTGGTCTTGCGCGACGTGCAGCTCTTGCACTCGCGGCACTCCGGCGTGTAGAGCGGGATCACGTGGTCGCCCTTCGCGACGGACTTCACGCCGGGGCCGACGTCGACCACCACGCCGGCGCCCTCGTGCCCGAAGATCACCGGGAACAGGCCTTCGGGATCCGCGCCGGAGCGCGTGAACTCGTCGGTGTGGCAGATGCCCGTCGCCTTGATCTCGACGAGCACCTCGCCCGCGCGCGGACCGTCGAGGTCCACGGTCTCGATCACGAGCGGCTGGCCGGCTCGTTGGCAAAGGGCGGCGCGGGTCTTCATGGCGGGCGAACTCCGGGCTGCGTCGGGAAGCGCGGAGCCTAGCGCAAGGTCGCGCTCGTTGCATTTGCAGGCGTGACTCGCGATCCCCGTTGCAACCTTCCGGCACGGTCGCGCATCCCAAGGGCACGGACGATCGATGCCGACCACACGTCCGCCGGAGGCCCGTCATGAATTTTCCATTGCGTTGCACCCTGACCCTGGCCTACGCCTGGTCGGCCGTGGCGTTCGGCGCGAGCACCTCCGGCGGCGACATCAGCCGGGTGATCGGCAGCGTGCGCGTCGAGGCCGGCCATGCCGCGCGCGACGTCTCGACGGTGAACGGTTCGGTGACCGTCGGGGCGGCGGCGACGGCCGACGAGCTCGAGACCGTCAATGGCTCGGTCCGGATCGAGGAGCGTGCCGTCGTCGAATCGGCCGAGACGGTCAACGGCGACGTGACCGTGGGCGAGGGCGCCGAGGTCCGTGAGGACATCGAGACGGTCAATGGCGACGTCACGCTGCGCTCCGGGGTGCGGGTCGGCGGGTCGGTGTCGAACGTCAACGGGGACATGCTGCTCGAGAACGCGACCGTCGGGGGTGGCCTCGAGACCGTCAACGCCGACATTCGGCTGACGACGGGGACGCGCGTGGCGGGTGGGATTCACGTCGAGAAGAACAACGGCAACGGCCGCTCCTGGTTCGGCAAGGACCAGGCCAACCCGCGCATCACGGTCGAGCAGGGTGCGGTCGTCGAGGGCCCGCTCGTGTTCGAGCGCGAAGTCGACCTGTACGTCGCGCCGGGCGTCGAGCTGTCGGCCGTGCAGGGCGTCCAGCCGAAGCGCTACACGTTGCAGTGACGGGACCAGGGGATCGACCGAGTCGGCCCCGGCCGATCCCGGATTACCCGTTGCGCCTCACTTCGGCGACGCGAACAGGTAGAGCTGGCCGCCTTCGACGAGCGCGAGCGTCGCATGGCGGTAGTGGGACTGGTTCGTGCCGAGGAAGTACCTCCGGTTACTGTCGAACCAGCTCGCGCCGCGCACCGCGTCCGTCACCTCGATCACGCCTGAATTCTCCTCGTCGCTGGTGAGGTAGCTCGAGCCGCCGGTGAGGAACCGGTTCCGGTCCGACTCGAAGATCTGCGTGGCCGTGCCCGACGTCGGGTCCACGTGCCAGATCTTGCTCACGTACTCGGTGTTGCCGCCGTCCTCCTGCACCACCACGCGCCCGTCGCCCGCCACGGTGATGTTGTCGAAGCCGTCGGACGGCAGGCCGTCGGTGCCCGTGAGCGTGGCCGAATCGACGACGAGGTCGATCGTGCCGCCGGTCGGGGTCTCGAGCGAGTCGAACGTCAGCCGGTACAGCCGCGCGGACTGGGGGGTACCGTTCATGAACGCGCCGGTCGTGACCCAGTAGAAGATGCGCGCGTTCTGCGTGTCCCACGCGCCGTCCTCGGGTCGCGCGAACTCGGTGACGCCGCGGGCGACCGAGGCCGCCTGCAACTCGAGTCCCGTGCCCGGGGCGACGTCGCTCACGTCGACCAGTTCGAAGGTGCCCTCGATGGCACCCTTGTTCTCCATCGGCACCGGCGCGTTGCCGTAATTGACGCCGCCGTTGGTCACACGGATCCCGTAGAGCTTGCCGCCGTGCAGGCCGGCGCGCTCGACGGGGTTGCCCGTCGCCGATTTCTGCCCGACGTAGACGTACACCTGGCCTTGCACGACGTCGTCGAGCGCAACGGTGATGGTCTTGTCGCCCGAGCCCGGGTTCGCCACGACGTTTTCAAAGGCGAGCTGGCCGAGGTGCGGTAGGTTGTACGCGCGGCCGTGCTCCGGCCCGCCGACGATCCAGGCGAACGCGCGGCCGACGTCGTCGACTTCCTCGCCATTGGTGAAAATCCGGCCGTCGTAGCCACGACCGGTCGCCGAGTTGAAGAACGCGGAGCCCGCCGCCAAGTCGGCCGAGCACAGCCGGTCGAACGTCACGGTGCTCGTCGCATCGGACCACGCACTGCCCGAGTGCAGGTACACCTGCGTGGCGAGGTCGCGTGCCGCCTGGACCTCGAGGGTGTCGAGCGCGAACGTCCATTGCGAGACGAACGCGCCGCGGGTGCCGTGGTCCCGGGCGACGCCCTGGTCGGCACGGAGCTCGTGGTTCATGAGCACGGTAAAGTAGTCACCGGTATCGACGACCTGACCGGTGTCGGACAGCCGGCCGGCGAACGCGCCGAGGCCATCGGGCTTGCCGACCATCTCATACGTGCTACTCGGCGGCGTGTTACCGACCGTGATCAGCGGCACCACCTGCCAGCCGCTCGACGTCGACGTGATGTAGGCGCTGTCGGAGCTGGTCGTGTCCGTCGGCAAGTCCAGCGACGGTGGGGGCGGGGGAGGCGGCGGTGGTGTGCCGCCGTCGTCGCCGCCCCCGCTGCCGCCGCCCCCGCAGGACGCGAGGGAAACCGCCACGAAGGCACCGAGAAGCCTGTGCCGCGCGACCGTGGCGGCCAACCTGTATCTCATGATCGACCCGTCCCTTGGGTTCGTTGAAAAAATTTCAGCAGAGAGCGCTACCGTGCGCTCCGCCTCGCTCAGTAGAGCGCGG